>ONWL01000099.1 GCA_900321525.1 uncultured Eubacteriales bacterium | reverse complement strand
CAAACAAAAGAGAAGTTTTTATACCAATAAAATATATAAACTTCTCTTTTTCAAATTTATCTAAATTGAATCCAGACTATTTCGGACTTGACAGCAGTAAGAGCAGAAAATCAATTTATTATACACGTTCTGCAATTTCATAAATCAGGCGCTCGGTATCATCCCAGCCCAAGCACGGATCGGTGATGGACTTGCCATAAATATGCTCGCCGCATCCAATCTTCTGACTGCCTGGCTCAATATAACTCTCAATCATTACACCCTTGACAAATTTCTCAATATCAGCTGAGTGAGTTCTGCTGTGCAATACTTCTTTTACAATACGAATCTGTTCCTGATACTTCTTACCTGAGTTAGAATGATTTGCATCCACGATACATGCCGGGTTTTGCAGATCACGCTGATTGTACAGATCCAATAACAAAGACAGATCCTCATAGTGATAGTTTGGAATGGTCTGTCCATGCTTATTGACTGCACCTCGTAAGATGGTATGTGTCAGAGGATTTCCTGTGGTCTGTACTTCCCAGCCACGGAAGATAAAGTCATGTCCATGCTGTGCTGCCACTACAGAGTTCAACATGACGGACAAGTCTCCACTGGTAGGATTCTTCATACCAGCTGGAATATCCATCCCGCTGACGGTCAGACGATGCTGCTGGTTCTCAACAGAACGTGCACCGATTGCCACATAGGAAAGCAGATCAGAAAGATAACGCCAGTTTTCCGGATACAGCATTTCGTCAGCAGAAGTCAAACCACATTCCTCCATAACACGCATATGCATTTTACGGATTGCCAAGATGCCCGCCAGCATGTCTGGTTTCTTCTCAGGATCAGGCTGATGAATCATGCCTTTATAACCTTCTCCTGTGGTACGAGGCTTATTGGTATAAACACGTGGAATAATAATCAGCTTGTCCTTTACCTTTTCATTGACCCTGCTCAGTCTGGAAGTATAATCACAGACAGAATCCTCGTTGTCTGCGGAACACGGACCAACAATGACTAAAAATTTATCGCTTTCTCCAGTAAATACTTTTTTGATCTCTTCGTCTCTGGCAGCTTTCAAGGCAGCCAATTCATCACTCACCGGGAACTGTTCCCTGATTTCTGCCGGAGTAGGCAGTTTTTTTACAAATGTGAAACCCATTTTTGCTTTCTCCTTTCCTTTGCCGATGCAATTCTTTACAGTGCTAAAGTGCACGTATAAATAACAAATTAATCATATAAAATTTTTTTATACTTGTCAAGGAGAATATGAAGAAATTTTAAATACCTATCAATGAATGTGATCTGATCATCACACATTTTTTTACAAAATAATTTACAAAATACTAAAAAGAATGTAAAATAGTAGTGATATATCAGTATTGGAGCAATTGGAGGATTGATATGAGTAATAGAACTGCAACCATCACAAGAACCACAAAAGAAACAGACATTCGCATCCGTATTGACTTAGATGGTCAGGGAAAGCAAGACATTGCAACCGGCATTGGTTTTTTTGATCATATGCTCACCGGGTTTTCCAGACATGGCTTTTTTGACCTGGAAGTATCCTGTAAAGGAGATCTGGAAGTAGACTGCCATCACAGTATCGAAGATACCGGTATCGTACTGGGACAGGCCATCAAAGAAGCAGCAGGAGAAAAGAAGGGCATTCGTCGTTATGGATATTGCATTCTGCCTATGGACGAAACTCTGGTGCTCTGTGCAGTAGATTTATCCGGTCGTCCTTATCTGGTGTTTGACGCCAACTTTCACAGCGAACGGGTAGGAGATATGGATACCGAAATGGCAAAGGAATTCTTCTATTCCATTTCTTATAGTGCTGGCATGAATTTACACATCAAAGTATTGCATGGAGAAAATAGCCATCATATTCTGGAAGCCATGTTCAAAGCATTCGGCAAAGCATTGGATATGGCCACTTCTTATGATGACCGGATCGTAGATGTATTATCTACTAAGGGAAGTTTATAAGTACAGTCAAATCATAAATCACACATAACCGATTACAATGATTCCTCTGCAGCTGCTTTTTTCTCCGCATACCGGCTGATCCACTGTTCCAGATAGATTTTATGTACCACAGCCGTGATGGTGTTTTTCAGGATACTCCGTTCCTCGGAAGAAACATTTTCGGAGACAGAAACAGGTTCCGTGGAAGAAGAGGACCAACTCTGGTGTTCCGGCGCAGACAATCCAAAGACCTGACGGACTGCGGATTCCAGCTCTTCGCAAAAATAATGATAGGCAGCTGCACTGTCGTATCGTTCTCTGCAAATGGTCAATAACACGCGAATGTGTTCCAGAGAAAGGACGGATTTGGTGACAGCAATAAAAATCAAGGTGGCAATCTGTTCCCGGTTGTACTGCTTCCGGACAGGATTTGCCACCAGTTTCTTTTTTACATAATTACTTGCCATAGAACTGGTGATGGCTCCTTCCTGCAACGGCCGCAGATAGTCTGTGATATAACTGACGGTCTGCTCCAAATACAACCCTACATTGGGAATGTCCTCATAGCGGGGCAGATGAAATGCGGATATTTCTTTGGCAATGGTTTCTCTAATCTGTGCTTCCATATTGTTTGACGTTTATAACTGTTCCTTGTTTTCACAGTTACTTCCTTTCTCTATCATACTAACCTGATTATATAGAAAAACTCATCACAAGTCAACAATATCCTATGATAAGTTTTTGAAAAACTTATAAAAAGTTATCTCATACCACTTGACAAAGTTTTTACAGTGGTATATTATAACGCATATAAAGTTTTTCAAAAACCGATGATAGGGGGAATGAGATATGACATTTACAATTAGAGAACCAGGAAGTGCGTTGACTCATTTGGCAGGTGCAGTGTTGGCAGTGATTGCGGCATTTCCATTGCTGATCAAATCCGCACTGACAGGAGACAAAGATGTTGTGTTAGGAATGGGAATCTTTATTTGCAGTATGATATTACTGTATTCTGCCAGTACGCTGTATCACAGTGTAACCGTCAGAGCAAGTGCAATGCGCATCTTCCGAAAAATTGACCATATGATGATTTTTGTGTTGATCGCAGGCTCCTATACACCGATTTGTATGCTGGTACTAGGAGGTCGAAAAGGACATATCCTGCTTGCAGTCATTTGGGGGCTTGCGTTGTTTGGGATGGCAGTAAAGGCACTTTGGATTACTTGCCCTAAGTGGTTTTCTTCTGTGATCTATATTGCAATGGGATGGACTTGCATCTTTGTATTCAAGGATCTCCTGCATCTACTTCCAGCAGGCGCATTTGGATGGCTTCTGGCAGGTGGTCTTGTTTATACAGTAGGTGGCATCATTTATGCCTTGAAGCTGCCATTATTCCCACAGAAGCAATATTTTGGTAATCACGAATTGTTCCACTTGTTTGTCATAGGTGGAAGCATCTGTCATTTTATCTGTATGTATCATTATCTGGTGTAATGTATGACAATGCCGTCCCTGTACCTTTCACAGAGACGGTGTTTTTATATGTTTTTGCCATTTTTCAGACGATTAGACTTAGAAAAATAATACTTTTCAACAACAAAAATTTATAGTACAATAGAGATAATCCATTTAGGAAGCTGTGGGAGAGTGTGTTCGTCTCAGAACAAAACAGCTTTCCTATCAATTTGAGAAACGGAGGATTTTTGCTATGAATGGAAATATTATTGTAACAATCGGACGTGAGTGTGGCAGCCAAGGTCGTGTCATTGGTCAGTTACTGGCTGAAAAGTTAGGGGTAAAGTGTTATGACAAAGAGTTGCTGACTGTAGCAGCGCAAAACAGCGGCATGTGTGAGGAAGTATTTGAAATGCATGATGAAAAGCCTACCAGAAGCTTTTTGTATTCTCTGGCTTCTGAAAATTATGCCATGGGATTTGCTTCCGGCTATCTGGATATGCCCCTGAACCACAAGGTCTTTCTGGCACAGTTCAATACCATCAAGTCACTGGCTGCTCAGGAGTCTTGTGTGATTGTTGGGCGTTGCGCAGATTATGCGCTGGCAGATGATCCAGAAACTACCAGCATCTTTATTACCGCAAATATGGAAGATAAGATCAAGTATATTTGCGAAAACTATGGAAAAACACCGGAAAAAGCACCGGATGTCATTCGTAAAAATGACAAGCAGCGTTCCAGCTATTATAATTATTTCACCAATAAGAAATGGGGTGATTCCAGAGGATACGATCTCTGTATCAACAGAAGCATTCTGGGAATCGAAGGAACAGTAGATCTGATCTACAATTTCCTGAAAGCACGTTACGGCAACTAATCAAAAGGAGTTACACCACCATGGAAGAGACACGTGTTGTCACCGAATCGGAATGGAAAATATTGCAGCAGCTCTGGCAGCATGAACCATTGACTATTATGCAGTTGACACATGCTCTGGAGCAGGAGACTGGTTGGAGCAAACATACGATCATTTCTTTTCTGAATCGTATGGACGAGAAGGATTATGTCTTTTATCAGGATAGTGGAAAGGCGCGGCAATATTATTCGCTGATTGATTATCAGACTGCCTTAGAGCAGGAAATTGGTGCATTGAGACGAAAAACCGCACTACATACACCTGTAAAGACACTTGCACTCATATTGCAATCCTATCGACTATCTGCCAAAGACTGCCAGGCATTGATACAAGTGTTGGAGGAAATGCAAAAACTCGAAAAGAAGCAGACATAACACTTAAACACTACAACTCATATGTTATTATGTAGATGTGGTGGAGATAACAGGAAAGGAGTTTTCCATGGAGGAAAATAGCGTAAGTGTATTTAAAAGTTACTTACGAAGATTGCTTCAAGACTTAAAAGATTTAAAAGAAGCCTTGAAAGAAAAAGAATATGAAAAAGCAGAAAAGATGGTAGATAAATTGATAGATGATACTCAGAGTGGTATAGAAGATAATTAGCATCTATGATAAAAGACTACGCAAAAGAAGGGGCGACACTCCAAAATTTCCTGTTAGTCGCCCCTTTTTATGTGCTATAAAATTATTTTCTGATGGCAGAACATGTCATTCCATATGTATCTGACCTAGTATCATCAATGCAGAACGGGAGACTGTACCACGGGTCGGAACAAACTCACCACACGTCCTAAAATCTCTACATGATCGGTAATAATCGGTTCCAATGCATCATTTTCCGGTTGCAGACGATAATGACCATTTTCCCTATAAAAAGTCTTTACGGTAGCAGAATCCTCTAACAATGCCACTACAATTTCTCCGTTGGACGCAGTATTGCATTTCTCAATCAACAGTCGATCTCCATGATAAATTCCCGCATTGATCATACTGTCACCCTTTACTTCCAATACAAATATTTCCTTCCCCACAGGCAGATATTCCGCTGCGATAGGAAAGTAGTTCTCTACATTCTGAACTGCCAAAATGGGTTCTCCGGCAGCCACACGACCTACTACTGGCAGATTCACGATCTCGGTACGCATCATATGAAACTCATCATCCAAAATCTCGATGGCACGTGGCTTAGTAGGGTCACGGCGAATATATCCATTTTTCTCTAAAGATTCCAGATGGGAATGTACAGAAGAAGTAGACTTTAAATGTACCGCCTCACAAATCTCACGAACTGCCGGCGGGTACCCTTTATTAATGATCTGACTCTTCAAATAATCTAAAATTTCCTGCTGTTTTGCTGTAATCTTGCCATATGCCATGAAACCATACCTCCAACGTAACTTTCCCGTAACTGCTCAGCACCTTTGCACATCACGATGCCAAACGGTTGCATCTAATGTTATTCTATCACAAATGAGCGAAAAACGCAAACAAATGTTCAAGAAAGTTTGTTCGATTTTATAAGAAAGGAATTCTGCATAGAAATTTCCTATTACACAAAAAAAGCAATTGACAAACATGTGTTCGTGTTGTAAGATAAAAACAGATGTTCGGAACAAGTGTTCGATTTTGTTCGCGTTCTTTCGGATAAACCAAGTGGCAGCAGCTGCAGGAGATGATCCTCGACGAATACGAAAAAGCCATTCCGACAGAAGAATACGAAGCAGAATAATTAATGGCAATGACAAAAAGGACTGTACATGGCAGTGTACAGTCCTTTTATTATTTGTATTGGGGGTTCGTTTTCTTGGAACCACTGCACAGGCAGATGAGATTTCAAGTGAACGTGAGAAATATTATACCAGCATTTTGATTGAGCCAGGAGATACACTCTGGACCATAGCAGAGCAGTATGTCAGTCCGGAATACGACAGCGTACAGTCTTATGTGAATGAGTTGAAGTTCATGAACGGTATGACAGAATCTACCATTTATGCAGGTTATTACTTGACGATTGCATATTATAGATAAATTGTCCATACATAGTTAGACTGAAATCATTTTTATTGTTTATAACAGAAACTGTTTATTATAGTGCAACCCCGCAGATTCTGTTGTACAGCAGGCTCATGAACGGTTTTTTCGATTTTGAAGCACCGGAAATGAGCTTGTTTTTTGATCTTTTTTTGTAAAATCAAATAAAAATTGTTGCAAAAAACTTGCCAAATAGACAGAATTGCGCTATAATATTTCTGTATATAACTATTCGCAAAACTCAAGTTTAACGAAGAATTATATCAGAAAGTCCATTCAATACACAATATATATGGAGTTGAAACACTTTTATGAATTTACAGAAATTATACAGTTATACCCGACGTGCCATTCAGCAATATGATTTAATTCAGGCACATGACCGGATTGCTATTGGTATCTCCGGCGGCAAGGACAGCCTGACTCTTTTGTATGCTCTGGCAGGTCTGCGCCGATTTTATCCAACGCCTTTTGAACTGGAAGCCATCACCGTGGATCTGGGCTTTGACATGGACTTTACAGCAATTTCTGACCTGTGTCACACACTGGATGTGAATTACACCATTGTACAGACAGAAATCGCCCAGATTGTCTCTAGACGTGCCACAGACAGTTATTCCTGCAGCCTTTGTGCCAAATTGCGAAAAGGTGCTTTGAATCAGCAGGCGCAGGCGCTGCATTGTAATAAGATTGCCTACGCCCATCATATGGATGATGTGGTAGACACTTTCATTCTCAGTCTGAATTATGAAAGCCGTCTATACAGCTTTTCACCATATACCTATCTGGAACAAACCGGTCTGACACTGATTCGTCCGTTGATTTCGATTTCAGAATATGAAATATTAAGTTTTGTCAGAAAATATCAACTTCCCATTGTGGAAAATCTTTGTCCGGCAGACGGGGCTACTACCCGTACCCATGCCCATACTTTTTTAGAAGAATTGTATCACAAAGATCCCACTCTGCGCAAACGCTTATTCACTGCCATCGAAAACAGTGATATCCAGGACTGGCAGATTGCCAGAAACCGTTCTAAAACCCCAAAGAGTCCTACACACTCTCACAAACAGCCAGGAGGTTATGATGAGTAAATTACCTTATCACAAACAAATTGATATTGAATCTACCCAGAAATTGCGGGAGATGCTCTCTTCTCTCCCACCCTATGCCAAGGACTTTTTTCGGGGAATTGAGCAGCGCACATCCTCCCGTACCCGCATTGCGTATGCCTATGATTTGACCGTGTTTTTTCAGTTTTTGCAGGAACAAAATCCGGCACTCCGGGAAAAACCTGTGACAGAAATCACTCTCCAGGAACTAGAGCAGGTTACGCCGAAAGATCTGGAAGAATATATGGAGTATCTGAAATATTATGACGGATCAGGAGATTTTTATCACTATAACCAGGCCCAGGGGATCAAACGGAAGATTTCTTCTGTCCGCTCCTTCTATCGATATTTTTATGAAAAATTTGATATTGAAAAGAACCCTGCCTCTCTGGTCAGTCTTCCCAAAATTCACAGCAAGCAAATTGTCAGGCTGGACGTCAATGAAATTGTAGAACTGTTAGACACAGTGGAAAATGGCGAAAATTTGACCCCACGCCAGAAGCAATACCACGAGAAGACAAAAGTGCGGGATCTTGCCATTATGACCTTGCTTCTTGGCACCGGCATCCGTGTCTCGGAATGTGTAGGACTGGATTTACAGGACATAGACTTTGACAACGGAGGCATCCGCATCCACCGAAAAGGCGGCAAGGAAGTGATGGTTTACTTTGGAGAAGAGGTGGAACAGGCACTGTTAGATTACCTGGAAG
>ONWL01000197.1 GCA_900321525.1 uncultured Eubacteriales bacterium | reverse complement strand
GACAAGATTGCAGACATTCAACGAGATTATTAAGACAATGGGAAACCCGAAAGCATTTATGGAAATACACCGCCAAGAGGCTGGTTATCGTCCGTTACAAGATAGAATACACGACTTCAGCGAAGTAGAACAGACGCTCAACACTCGCGAGCGCAAACTGCAGGCATCGCGCTGCATGGACTGCGGAGTACCCTTCTGCCACTGGGCCTGTCCGCTGGGAAACAAAGCGCCGGAGTGGAACGATGCCCTATATAAAGGCGACTGGCAGCTGGCTTACCGTCTGCTGAACAGTACCAATCCCTTCCCTGAGTTCACTGGCCGCGTCTGTCCTGCACTCTGCGAAAAAGCGTGTGTGCTGAACCGTTTTAACCACGAGCCGACCACCAACCGCGAAAACGAGGCTGCCATTGTCGAGGCTGCCTTCCGCGAAGGCTACATCCAGCCGCACACCGACATTGTCCGTAATGGCAAGAAGGTGGCAGTGATCGGAGCCGGACCTGCCGGACTGGCTGCAGCCAACCATCTGAACCTCATGGGCTATCAGGTCACCGTTTTCGAGAAGAACGAGGCTGCCGGAGGGCTCCTTCGCTATGGCATCCCCAACTTCAAACTCAACAAGGCCATCATCGACCGCCGCATCCGCCTGCTGGAGCAGGAAGGCATTGTGTTCCGTTTTAATGAAGAATTTGCTACTGCCATACCATCCGCAGACGATTCTTCATCCTTCACTCTTCATTCTTTATTTGAATTTGACGCCATCGTCATCGCCACCGGCACACCCACTGCCCGCAATCTCAAAGCTCCCGGCCGCGAGCTGAGAGGTGTCCACTTTGCCTTGGAGTTGCTGTCACAGCAGAATCGTGTGCTGGCGGGCTTGGAATTGCCGAAAGACGAACACATCACTGCCAAGGGCAAGGATGTGCTCGTAATTGGTGGCGGCGACACTGGCAGCGACTGTATCGGTACGGCTCATCGTCAGGGATGCAAGAGCGTCACACAGATTGAGATTATGCCGAAGCCCGTCGAGGGTCCGGAAGACCCGCAGAATCCCTGGCCCAACTGGCCACGCACACTCAAAACCACTTCGAGTCACGAGGAGGGTTGCATCCGTCGCTGGAACATCAACACGCTTGAATTTCTGGGCAAGGACGGAAAAGTGACCGGCGTCAAAGTACAGGAAATCGACTGGAAACCCAATCCCAGCGGCGGCCGCCCCATAATGGTCGAGAAAGGGCAGACAGAAATCATCAAAGCCGAACTTGTGCTCCTGGCCATGGGATTCCTTAAGCCCGAGCATCCAGAATACCCTGCGAACGTCTTTGTTTGTGGCGACTCAGCCAACGGTGCCTCCCTCGTCGTCCGTGCAATGGCAAGCGGCATTGAAACGGCCAGGAAAGTACATTCTTTCTTATCGAAAGATCATAAATAGGGATATGACAAAAGTACGATTCACCAAAATGCACGGAGCAGGCAATGATTTTATGATAATAGAACAGTCGGAAGCACTGCAAACAGAACCTGATTTTTCTCTGTTGGCAAGAAAATTGTGTCAACCGCACTTTTCTCTGGGAGGAGACGGGCTTATGATCATCGGTCCGCCCTCTCAAGGAGGCAATTTTTCCATGACCTTTTACAATAACGACGGCTCCATTGGAGAACTATGCGGAAATGGCGCCAGATGTCTGATCTACTATGGACTGCACAAAAAACTTTGCACCGCAGATGGTACAGTGGTCATTGAGACAGATTCCGGTCTGGTTTCCGGCTATTCTCCTGACTATGACCAGCCACAGAAAAAATGGGAGCAATTTACTGTTCACATGCCGGAGCTATCCTGCTTTCAAGAGCTTCTGCTGGGAATTGATGCCAGACAACTACAGCATTTCTTTCCTGTAACACCTGACAAGCCGGAGGAAAAAACATGCCCGGTACTTGCTTCCCCACCGTATCCCTGCATCTATATGGAATTGGGTTCCCCCGGTGTACCACATCTGGTATTGCCCCTTCCCATACAGGCAGAGACTTCCAGCCCGGACGGACACAGTTTTTCTGATTCCACTGAAAAAATATTTCGGCAGCTGCGTCCCATTGCCCATATGCTGCGCCACCATCCGAAACTTCCAAAAGGGGCCAATGTAAACTTTTATCAGATTACCGGCACCCACAGTCTGGATTTGTACACCTATGAACGTGGTGTAGAGGATTTCACCCTTGCCTGCGGCAGCGGTGCTTCCTGCACTGCCGGTGCACTGATGGCAAAGGGGCTGCTGCCTTTTGGCACTGCATCCATCCGGACTACCGGCGGCACATTACAGGTTTCCTGTGACCTGTTTTCTCCACTTTCCCAGACCGAAAACCGTATCCCTGTCCACAATATCCACTTATCCGGTCCTGCGGTGATTGTGGCAGAAGGAGAAGTCTTTGTGCCTTGATTTTCAGACATTGTAACTGCCTGGTACCCTCACAGTAACCGGACATTTTTCTTTCTGAAACAATGGTCTGGCCTTGACACATATCCTTTGAAATTTTATAATAAAGCATAGTAGTCTAGGGGATTACCAAACAGGCAGTGTTTCTCTGATGCAGGATACAGGCATGCAGCATCCCAGGGTGCTGTGTGCCTTTTCTTGTGTAATAGGAAAATCCTATTGCACAAAAAGTGCTGCGCACAAGGATGCGACCTGGCACGAGGAGAAAAAGTTGCATACGCAACCGCGCTCAGCGCGAGAATTCCGCAAACGCAGAATTCTTTTCTTCCATCATAGAATTTCTGCAAATGCAATAGAACGGAGGATAATTATGGTTGATGAGATTATGCAGCTGATTCGGGATTACGATCCGGAAGTAGGTGCCATTATGCAGACAGAATGCAGCAGACAGAGAAGAAATCTGGAGCTGATTGCTTCTGAAAATATCGTTTCTGAGCCGGTGATGCTGGCGATGGGGTCTGTTCTGACCAATAAGTATGCGGAAGGCTATCCGGGCAAGCGTTATTATGGCGGCTGTGAGCATGTAGATGTACTGGAACAGCTGGCAATTGACCGTGCAAAGGAACTGTTTGGATGTGATTATGCCAATGTACAGCCTCACTCTGGCGCACAGGCAAATCTGGCTGTGTTCTTTGCCGTATGTGAGCCGGGCGATACCATTATGGGTATGAACTTAAATCACGGCGGACATCTGTCTCACGGAAGCCCAGTCAACATTTCCGGTAAATATTTCAACATCGTACCTTACGGGGTAAATGACGAAGGCTTCTTAGATTATGAGGAAATGCGCCGCATTGCACTGGAGTGCAAGCCAAAGATGATCATTGCCGGTGCCAGTGCCTATGCCAGAACCCTTGATTTCAAGAAGTTCCGTGAAGTGGCAGACGAGGTGGGGGCAGTGCTGATGGTAGACATGGCACACATTGCCGGACTGGTAGCTGCCGGTGTGCATCCAAGTCCGATCCCATATGCAGATGTGGTGACCACTACCACCCACAAGACACTGCGTGGACCAAGAGGCGGTTTGATTCTGGCAAATCAGGCAGCAGCAGACAAGTTCAACTTCAATAAGGCCGTGTTCCCGGGTATCCAGGGCGGTCCTCTGGAGCATGTGATCGC
>ONWL01000069.1 GCA_900321525.1 uncultured Eubacteriales bacterium | reverse complement strand
TTGTTTTTAGTTTATTTTTCAAAAACGTTTTCATATTTTCTATTCCATACCAAATCAGAAAGACACTGCTGCAAAGACAGCAGGCAATTCCCAATCCAGGCAATCCATTTCGTACCCATTTCTGTATCGCCCCATGAATCAGCCAGATTTGCAACAGCTTACTGGCAAAACACAGCAGCCTGTCCCATACTTGACTGGCTTTTGTTTGCCAATGTGTTGTATCATCTTGCCATTTTCTACTTTGCAACAAGCAGATGACACCCGCTCCACATACCATTCCAATCCAGAAACATAGTGGGCGTCTGACCGAAAACAGATAATACAGCACTGTCCATACCGTCAAACTGGTCAGATTCCCTGCTACCTGAGTGAAATAATAGCGTCCCATTGATCGGATTTGGGATTCTAAATGCATCTCTCTTTTCTGAAAGATGTCATATCCCGCATATCCAAGTACCGTACCCGTTCCATTTAAAATCATATCATCTACATCAAATGTGCCGATTCCAGTTCGAAGCTGAATTTCTTCATAGCACAGAGACAAACTGGCTCCTGCTGCAATGGGCAATATCCAGCGAAACCACACAATATGCCCATCTTTCCTTACAGTTTTTGAAACATATCCCCAGAAAATCCCCCAGGGGCAAAACAGCCATACATTCACCAATAAATTCATCATCATCCAGGGATTTTTCCAGTTCTGTAACGTCACCCGCAGATTCTGAAAAGGAATCCAGTTGACCCGAAACAGCTGAATATTGCCTGATAAGATGCGCTGCATACAATCCTGAAAGTATGAAAAAGAACCTTTAAACAGAATGCAGTAAGATAAAAAAACAAGATATAATAGCAATAACATGGCTATGCAGCTATTTTTTCGCATGAAACACCCCTTTTCAGCATGTTTTTTCCTTCTGTGCCATGCCAATCAGTTTTTCCTGTAAACGAATGGAAGCCTGATTGATTTCAAATCCCGCCTTACAAACTTGTTCATAAGTATCTATCCGTGTTCCGATCCCATTGATGATAGCATCTGCCCAGACCTCTGGTGCATTGTTCAGATTCAAAAAATAACATCGATCTGTAATCTGGGTTTGTCTAGTGGTTCCATTCTCTGCCAGATAACATGGAAGTCCACTAGACTGGGCCTCTACTGCCACTACCGGCAACCCCTCAAACAACGAAGGAAGCAAAAAACAATCCATTGCCTGCATCAAGGCCGGTACATCTTTTCGCACTCCCATGAATCTTACCACATCTGTCAATCCAAGCCCTGCTACTTTTTCTTTGACCTGTTGTTCTAATTCTCCCTGTCCGATCAACATTAACACACTTTCTGGTTTTTTTTTATTCAATGCAGCAAAAATGTCCACCATAAACAAGTGATTTTTTTGCATATGAAACCTGCCCACATGCCCCACTACAAACTGCTTTTCCAATCCCAGTTTCTCACGATATACGCTTCGTACATCCTCTCGAAAGCGAAACTTTTCCACATCCGTTGCATTGGGAATAAAACAATACTGTTCACTTGCAATTACATCCTTTGCATAAAACCATCTGGCTGCATAGTCAGAGCATGCCCAAAAATGTGTAGCATATGATACAATCTTCTTTTTTCCTTTTTCATGTAGAAACTGTATCAACCTTCCCTTGATTCCGGTATCCATCAATGCAGAATTGTGACTGTGAATGACTCGAACTGGAATGCCATATTTTTTAGCGTACTTTAAATAATCCAAATTATTTAACATACACTTGTTGCACCAAAACACATCATACTCACCTGCATGCGTTCGAAAAAACGCCTCTATTTCTCTGACAGACTTCAATGGATTTCTGCTTCTGGCAGAAACTTTATAAATGGTCACTCCCAGACCCACAAATTCTTCTTCTAACGCAGGGGTCGGCGTATTGCACAGCAAATCAAACTGTATCACATCCCGATTCATATGTCTGATGTATTCCAGCAAAAAAGTCTCTACTCCACCAATATTAGAAGATATCCCCGAAAATAAAACCCTTGTCTTTTTCATTCCAGTCCTCTGTTCCATACTAAAGAAAATTTCACACGATTCCAACACAAATCCTATTAACTGATGGTAATCCGGCGATGGTTTTTATGATCGGCAGGAAGTCCTACCAAATCACCCATGATAAAAATAACCGCAAAACAAACTGCCTCATGGCGGATCCAGGAACCATAATCCGGCTCAAACAATCCGGTTCCAAGTGAAAACCCCAGATACACACAAAGTGCCAGATTCACCGACTGTTTATTCTCTCTCAGGTGAGCCAATGTCCCAAACATCAGCAGTGTCATCATCAGCTGATACACCACATAAACCCAATATTTCGGTCCCATGGGCATCAATTCTAACGGAAACCATAAGCGCAGCACCACCACAATCCAGTTCAAGGTAAACGTAAATACAGATTCTGTGTCGATCCAGTTTTTCATACCGGAATTAGCAGTTTCAATAGAACGGGTCAACACTCTGGCAGCGTAAATATCCTGATAATTCTCCGGCAATACATTGTACACAACGGAAAGAAAAATCCCTCCAAAAAGCGTCATACATCCTACAAAAAGGAGGAAACGGCTTAAACCTCCTTCCAGTCGTTTCAGACCTTCTAACACAACCTGCGCCGCCATAATAAACACTAAAATCAATGCATAATAAGTACGAAACGTTACCATAGAAATGTACAAACATCCATAAATGGCCAGACTCTTCTGCACATATCCCCAGTCTGTCAGCAATACTAACGCAATAGACATAAAATACAGCATCTGGATGGGATCCTTTGCCAGACAAAAGCTGAAAATATTCAATACCGCTATGGTAGCTGCCACTATGATCCACTGATAAATCCGAATTTTTCGTTTTAGTTTTAACATAAAAATCAATACGATGGCATTGCTCAAAATAGAAGTATAAATCTCCCAGGCTTCATACGTTTGTAAATGAAAAAAATCAATTAAATGAAACAAATATGCCGCATTGCCACCGGCAGCGCTGGATCCCTCTTCCGCAGAAAATAGCTGAAACGAAACCATCCCTGCCTTCAGATCATTGATCCAGAAATGTCCGATTCCACACACCACCTGATTTCCATACATGACCGTCCATCTGACGATCTTGGCTACAATGACGATCAGCACAAACATCTGAAAGAGGGTCATACTGTCGATCGTCTTGTACAAGAACGAATCTTTGAACTGTCCTCTCAGCCTGTTAATCCATTGATTCATTACAATATCCCCTCCTCATTGTATTTAGAATGTATTTGAAGTTGCCAGACGAGCGTCACTTTCCATGTCGGATGGACGCATCTCCATGCTGATAAAACTCTTCCAAAAATCTTGCAATGTCATGGATATCAAATCCATGTGTCTTCAATGTACTCTGGCAGGCGTTCCGGTCACAAGCCCCCACCAGAGCCAACACCTTCTCTGACCACTTTGTATAAGATTCTTCCAAACTGACATATGCCACCTGATCGATGATCTTGGCTTCTCTTGTAATAGTGTCAGAAAAAACACAGGGCAGTCCCACTGCCTGGGCTTCGATACCGGTCACCGGAAAGCCTTCATACAAAGACGGCATGAGAAACACATCCATTGCCTGTGTCAGATTCATCACATCCGTACGAAATCCCAGAAACTGCACCGCATCGGTCAGCCCGGCTGCCTTCACCTTTGCTTTTGTCTGTTCCATCAATTCTCCGATTCCGGCTAACAACAATACCGTATCTGGATTTTGCCTGTGGATCTCCGCAAAAATATCAATCAGCACACTATGATTTTTCTGGGGAGTAAAACGCCCTACATTGCCAATGACAATCTTGTCCTCCACACCCAGTTCCCGGCGCATTTGCTGGCGAACGGCATCACTGTAACAGAACCGATCCAAATCAATGCCGTTTGGCATGATGTGAACCTTTCCCGCTTCCACTTCCTTCTTGCCAAAGAGCCACTCTCCCGCATAGGAAGAGCAGGCAAAATAATAATTGGCATATCGTTTCAGCGGCATTTTAAACAAATTGCCCAGCAAAATCTGTGCCTTTGACTTGGATTGAAACCCGGTATTGTGAGAGTGGGCAATCCGCACTGGAATGCCATATTTCTTTGCATAGTACAAAATATAGAAATTCTTACTGGAACCATTCATATGTACTGCATCATAGTCATGATGTGTCTTAAAAAACGCCTTGACCTTTTTCCGGTATGTGATATAATCCTGGGGCTTGTACACCCATGCACCATGTAACTTATATAAGGTGGCACCTAGCTGCCGTACCTTTTCCTCCAAATCATAGGTTTCCCCATCATCCAGCACCAGAAAATCTACCTGTAACCTGCTCTGATCAAAGTGCTCCAGCAGATTGACCAACAGTGTCTGGATTCCTCCTACACGCAAACGATCTACAAATAATAATACCTTTGTCTTTTCTGCCATTGTCACACCTCTGCCAGATCTGTCTCTTTTTGTGCCAGTGCATCTTTCAAATACTGCATGGATTCTTCTCGAAATGCTGCAATCTTCTCATGAATCACCGGATAATCCAATGTTCGTGTCATGCACTCCTCTACATCCTCACTGCCGTCAATCTTTCGCCCCGTGATGCCAAGGGTATCAAACAAAGAATCAATTCGATTGTTGGTACACAACACGCCTTCCTTGCGGACACGCATAGAAGTAAAAAACTGTTTCTGATACAAAATCGAAAACACACTGCCATGAAAGGAATCAGTGCAAATATATGCAGCATTGCGAATCAAGTTCACAAATTCCCCCGGTCCCACATCATAGGGCGTTTCATCTGCATAGTCACAATCCGCCTTAATGTATTCGTCTAAGTGAAGCAAAGCCACAATCTTATAACCAGTCTTGTCACGAAGCCGCTTTGCAAAGGCACGATCCTCTGTATTATTTCCAAGAAAATAGCAGAAAATATAGGATCCGCTGACAATGGGCTCTTCTTTCTGGATACACATCCAATCCTCTGCTGTAAACAACAGGGTAGGATCACAGACCAATGGCACCTGCCGACCAGTATACTGCTGTACCAGTTCACAGCCCTTCTCCTCCCGCACCGCAATATGGTCGATCCGCTTTAAAAAAGCTGTGGTTTTGTCCTTTAGATAGGAAGGCAAAGAAGAAACCCCAAAGCTGGTGGCATAGGCAATCTTATTCACCTGATCCGGTACCCAGGTCAGCGTATAATAATCTGCCTCTATATTGGAAGCCAGCCACAGCTGATCGGAACCCACCAGCACTGCGCTGTACTCTTCCTTTGCTGCTGCCGTCAACTCTTCTCTGGATTGATACACACTGGATACCCGAAATTTTTCTTTGGAAAACGCCTCAAAACAGGCATTGCGAATGCCTGCCTGTCTGCCAAATGTATCTTTTTTCCATTTTTTATATAATGTCCGTTTGCCAATCCGCCAGATGGTTCCTGCCAAAATATCTGGATTGGTGAACTGACGCAGATAATATCTGGTCTTGGTTTTGTTCAGTGCAGATTTGATTCCATCGATACAGATGGTTTCATTTTCCACACCCAGATCATCCAAAATCTTCTGGGTGGCATATGCCTGTAACATACTGCCATAATTGGGATGAAAATAACACGATACAATTCCTACTTTTTTCATACTTTCCTCAATTTCAAAACTTCTTGATGCCTTATATCAAACAAGGTTCAAACCTGATGAGGTACACTGTGTGATGTGCTCCGCACCTTCTTTTCTGCCCGATGATACAGAGCAGCATACTTTTGTGCCATAACAGTGGTGTTGTATTCCCGCTCCACATCAGACTTTGCTTCCTGTCTGATGGATTCCAACGACTCCACTCCCTCATCCAAAATCTGCTGTATCCGATTGCAGAATCCTTTTGTATCCTCTACCAGATAACCATTTTTGCCATCTACAATCACATCCCGGTTTCCAATGATATTGCTGACGATACAGACCTTTTCCAGATACATGGCCTCTAGCAACGACATAGGCAATCCTTCCCACAAAGATGGCAAAATAAACACGTCTGCCTTCTGCATGATCTGCAGTGCCTTAGTCCGCTCCACCCAACCGGTGATTACAATATTGGGCGCTGTCAGCTGCTCTCTCAAATAACCGTCTCCAATCCAATAAAAAGTCAGATTTGGAAATTGCATGGCAATCTCATTAAAAGCGGTTGGATTTTTCTGCTCACAGATTCTGCCCAGAGTACAGACAATGGGCTGCTTACCTGCTCTGGTGGCAGCTGCTTCTCCGTATTGCCTGGACACAGGTACATTTTCCAAGAGCACATCCTGCAAATCCTCTAGATTGACACCATTGCTCACATAAGTGGCCCGCTTTGTAACTGTCAGTGCTGTTTCATACTCTCCTTTGGAAACTGCTACCGTGGTACAGTTGCGCAAACCGCAAACCTTTTCAATCCACTTATAAATTTCTCGATGCCTCTGGCTGTGACTGCTCATTAAAAAAGAGTATCCATGCGGTGTATAAAACATAGGAATCCGGCTGCTGGTCGCAAAACGCCCCAGTACACCTGCCTTAGAAGAATGAAAATGCAGAATATCCGGCTGTACTTTTCGAATCAAATCACGTAACTCAAAATAAGCCTGAATATCCCCTCTCAGGCCAATTGAACGGGTGAAATGTTTTACCCTTACCATATGTATTCTTTTATCAAAATAACCTAAATAATCCTCCGGAGTCTGATCCCGCAATGCATATGCAATGGTTACATCGAACTCCTCACACATGGCATTTGCAAGATCCACCATATACGTAAATACCCCCCCGCCAAAGGCTTCTACAATATAAAGAATCTTTTTCANNTGCTTTCTCGAAAAAACTTTCAATTATCTTTTCCGTGTTATCAGCATACACGATAACATGAGATTTGTAAACTGTTTTTCTTCTATTTTCCTGAATTTTCTTTTGTATTTCTTCCCGTTTCTTGAAAAATTCACATACCGAACCCCCTTAAAACGTTTCTATTACATCTCCACTTAAAAAGCAACAGCATCCCCCTCCCATTCCGGAAGGTATGCATCGTGGCTCTTTCTCTTGCTCGTTTTATTCTGCCTCTGTGCTCTCTTCTACTGTCTCTTCTGTTTCCTCAGTCTCAGCAGAAGTAGCAGGCACCACATACAAAGCCTCTTCAAATGTAACGGATGCCCACACATCCTCCTCTACTTTAAAACTCTTTGCCTTCGCCTTCAAATCTTCATATTTTGTATTGAAATTCTCGCTCTCTCTGCTACTAATCTCCTTTGCAATGGCATCTGCAGTAGCTTCCTCATCCGTCAAGGCAGTCAAACGAATGACATAATACCGATCCGTATCCTCATCATGATAGGTGACCACGTCCCCTTCTTCTTCCAACCCAAACAATTCATCTGAAAATGGATATTCATCATTGAGGCAAACCGCATATTCATTGAACTTGTACATGGAATATACATCACTGTCATACTGATCATAAATGTCATCTACAGCTTCGCCTTTTTCCATATATGCCTGAATTTCCTCTGCCGCTGCAGCTTCATCCACCGTATCTTCCTCTCCATCCTCAGTTTCACTTGGATAGATGACGATACAATCCATATCACGGCATGCAAACTGTTCCTCATCTACTTCTTTGTCGGTATCCGCAACCAGTTCCTGCTGTACTTTGTTTGCCAGCGCATTCTGTGTATAGATTGTTTTCACCAATGTCTCATCTGCACCAATGGCAATGCCCTCCGCACTTGCCAGAAAACCCTCTACCGCTTCCGAAATCTTGGAAGTATCCTCATCGTCCAGAGATACGCCAAGTGCATCTGCCTGCTCACACAGGATACGGGTCTGCAACACCTTTGCCATGGCATCATCTTTTACACTGTCCTCGTAGGTATATCCTGTAGTCAGTTCGGTTTGCCAGTACGCAGCCATTGCATACTGCTCTTCGTACTGGTACTGACTCAGCTGTGCATAAAAACGCGCCTCATTCAGATAAATTTTTTCATTGCCATATTTTGCAACTACCGTCTTTGCATCATCTGCAGTTCTCCCTCTTTCACAGCCTGAAAATAACCCCAGCCCCATGGTCAGAGTGAGAAGTGCAGCAACGCTGCTCTTACGTGTTAACTTCATAAATGCCTCCTAATTTCTTAGCCCAGGAAGACCAATTCTCCCCTTGCCGTTCATCCCTGCTCCTTCACTCTACAGGGAATCTCATGCTTTCCTCAATCTGCGCTGACACACTCCGGCTCTCATGCCATACGCTGACTCTGTTATTATAGTACGTTTTTACAAAACAAGCAACATTTTTATCTCATTTATCATATTTTTCACAAAAAACAGCAGGTTTTCTTTGTCATTTTTTCCTTTTTTGAACGGCTCATATTGGAAATATGGACCATGATCTGTCAAAAAACGCAGTTCTCCTTTGTAATTATCGATCAATGCCAGCATTCTGTCACCATCTACAGGAGCTTTTTGGTACATAACAAATTTCAAACTGGAAAGCCCTCCTGTCACTTCCGTCATGTACGCTTCATGTGCCAGCTTTTTCAAACTGGCAATGGTAATCAGCTGCTGCACCGCCACAGGAATATCCCCGAACCGGTCAATCAGTTCATCCTGCAAATCCATCTCCTCTTCTTCACTTTCGATGGTTGCAATCCGCTTGTACAGATCCAGTCTGGCGGTTTCGCTGCGCACATAAGAAGCCGGAATATAGGCATCTACTTTCAGATCAATGGTGGTTTCAAAAGAAGGCACCGTACTTTCTTCCCCTTTCAGGGCTGCCACCGCTTCTCCAAGCATCTTGCAATACAGGTCATACCCCACCGCTTCCATCTGTCCGCTTTGCTCTGCCCCCAGCAGATTTCCAGCACCTCTCAGTTCCAGATCCTTCATGGCAATCCGCACACCGCTTCCCAGTTCTGAATACTCTTTGATGGCTCTTAACCGTTTTTCTGCTACTTCTTTTAACATCTTATCCCTGCGATACATGATAAAGGCATATGCCAGGCGATTGGACCGTCCCACACGTCCCTTTAACTGATACAGCTGAGACAGACCAAATCGATCTGCATCATGAATGATGATGGTATTCACATTGCTGATGTCCAGACCAGTCTCGATGATAGTTGTGGTCACCAGCACATCAATTTCCTGATTGAGAAATCCCATCATCACCTTTTCCAGTTCCCGCTCACTCATCTGTCCGTGGGCAAATGCCACCGTAGCATCCGGCACCAGGGCTGCAATCTTTGCACTCATCTCATCAATGTCTGTGACCCGGTTATACACGTAATAGACCTGACCGTTTCGTGCCAGCTCCCGGTGTATGGCCTCCCGTACCGTTTCCGGATTCCACTCCATCACATACGTCTGGATGGGCAGACGATCTATAGGCGCTTCTTCTAACATACTCATATCCCGAATGCCGATGAGACTCATGTGCAGGGTTCTGGGAATAGGCGTAGCGGTCAGGGTCAGCACATCTACATTCTGCTTCATCTGCTTGATCTTTTCCTTGTGCCGTACCCCAAACCGCTGCTCTTCATCGATGATCAACAGACCCAGATCCCGAAAAGCCACGTCTTTTGACAGGACTCTGTGGGTACCAATGACAATGTCTAGCAAACCTTTTTTCAAATCAGCCGCCACAGCTTTATTTTGAGCCGGAGTGCGGAACCGGCTCATCAGGGCAATGTTGACGGGATAATCTTTCATTCGCTGGCAAAATGTATTGTAATGCTGTTGAGCCAAAATGGTGGTGGGCACCAGGTAAACTACCTGCTTGTTCTCCTGCACTGCTTTAAACGCCGCCCGGATGGCCACCTCAGTCTTACCAAAGCCTACGTCGCCGCACACCAACCGGTCCATGATCTTATCACTTTCCATATCCTGTTTGGTAGCCGCAATGGCTGCCAGCTGGTCTTCTGTTTCCTCATACGGAAACAGTTCTTCAAATTCCTTCTGCCATACCGTATCCGGCCCATAACAGAAGCCTTTTCCCCCCTGTCTGGCTGCATACAACTCCACCAGATCCCTTGCCACATCCTGTACGGCCGCCCGGACTCTGGATTTGGTCTTACTCCATTCCGGACTGCCCAGTTTGGACAGTTTGGGTTTCTTTGCCTCTGCATCTGCATATTTCTGGATCAGATGAAACTGGGTTGCCGGAATAAACAGATTGCCTCCATCTCCGTACTCGATCCGCATAAAATCCCGGATGGTCTTTTCTACTTCCACCTTCTCAATGCCACGGTAAATGCCCAGACCGTGGTTTTCATGGACTACATAATCTCCTGGTGTCAACTCCTGAAAACTCTTGATCTGGGTACCCTTAAACTGATTTTGGCTGTGATATTTATGCTTTTTCTTCTCCCGTCCAAACAGATCTTCCTCTGCCAATACCGCAAATCTAGCCTGTGGGTAGGAAAATCCCCTATGCAGCGTTCCATAAGTCACCAGGATTTCTCCCGGCTGGATATATCGTCCATATTCCTCCGAATAAAATGCCCGCAGTTCATAAGAACGAAGTGCCGCCGCCAGACGCTCCCCACGAAGCCTGGAAGCGCACAGCATGACCACACGATACTCTTGTTTCTTATAGGTCTCCAGTTCATGGATCAGCAGATTCACATCACTTTGATAGGCATTGACCCCCTGCACCATCAGGGTAAACATCTGTCTGATCTTCATCATACTGATATGCTGTTCCAGACTGGTGACTGTCACTGTACGGGGACGATCCAACTGTACTGCTACCGTCTTGAAGGAACGCAGAATCTGTGCCTGACCGGACAACACATAGCCCTTTTCCAGACGATGGCTCATGCTCTCCCGAAATTCTGTTTCCACTTCCTCTCCCCGTTCTTTCATCCGCTCCGGTTCATCCAGAAAGATCAGGGTCTGTTCCAGAGGCAGATAGTCCAAAATACTCGATGGCTGCTCATAAAAATAAGGCATACAGCTTTCCAGACCGGTCATACTCAGCCGTTCCTCTAACTGTTCTGCCAGTTCCCCGGCCACCGCCCTGATACGGGATGCCTCTTCTTTTTTTCCTTCCCTTAAAAAAGCAGTCCTTGCTGCTTCTCCGTCTTTTCGCAACAATGCCACAGCCTGTGCCACCTTCTCCTGCTCTACCAAAAGTTCTGAAGCCGGATAGATCATCAACTGCTCCACCTGCTCAATGGAACGCTGGCTTTCCAAATCAAAACTGCGAATCGAGTCCACTTCCCTGTCCCAGAATTCAATTCGGAAAGGTGTCTCCTCTGTCAATGGATAAATATCCAAAATGCCACCGTGAATGGCAAACTGCCCTGCCTGCGATACGATTCCTTCTCTCTCATATCCCAGATCTACCAGCTGCTGTTTCAGTGCTTCCAGATCAAACTCTGCTCCCACTTCCATCTGAATCAGATTTTTGCGAAAAACAGAAAGAGGGGGCAGCAGATTCATCAGTCCGTCGACGGTGGTCACAATGACTGTCTGCTTTTCCTCTAACAAGTGCTTGATTGCCTGCATCCGCTTGGCACTGATGGCTGCTCCCTGTACATCTGCACTGTAAAACAGCACATCCTTGGCCGGAAACAGCTGTACCTCTCTGTCAAAGAAACGATAATCCTCTGCCAGCTCCCTTGCACGCAGCTCATTGTAGGTGACGATCAGCCGATGGGAGTACTCCGGCAGCAATTCATGGATCAAATGTACCTTTTGTGTATCCAGACAGCCTGACACCTGCAAGGGTCCTTTTCCTTTTTTCAGTGCTTCTTCCAGTTCCTGATAGGCAGCCAGTTCCTGTAACGGGCTGGAAAACAATACGCTCATGTCTATCCTTTCTTCCTTTCCATGCCTTCTTAGACAATTGCCTATTTCTGTTTCTTCACATTAAATCGATTCATAGTCTGTTCCATGCCATGCTCCAAAAAAAAGGCTGTGGCCGCACAGGCATCTGTGATGCCTTCCTGTGCCGCAATCCGGTCTTCTCCATGAAAATGTCCCAGCACATAATCCTTTAAATCCATCTTTGCCGGTTTTTCTCCCACGCCCACTTTAATTCGCGGAAAGGTATCCGTTCCCAGGTGGAGAATGATATTTTTGATGCCATTGTGCCCGCCGGCACTCCCCTTTGCACGTAGACGCAGCTGCCCCGGCGGCAGACTGATGTCATCATAAATCACCAACAGTTCCTCTGGGGACACTTTATAAAAATCCACCACTTCCCGGACACACTCGCCACTTAAATTCATGTAAGTCAAAGGCTTGACCAGCACCACCTTATGTCCTTCTATGACACCACTGCCCATCAAACCCTTATGCTTTTTCGTATCTACTTTTATATGATATTGTTCCGCCAGCGCATCAATGACAGAAAACCCCATATTGTGCCTTGTGCCAAGATACTGGCGGTCCGGATTGCCCAACCCTACAATAATGTACATGTCCCAATTCCTCCTGACAGGTTGATTCTGAATAGCAGTAACTGTTTGGTTCCCTTACAGTTACGAATAGGATTATTATACATGTCTGAATGCTGAGATGCAAGTGGCTTTCTTGTATCACTGGTATTGGTTCTTTTCAAACAATGGCACTGCTACATACAACCCATGTATTTTCCGACACAAAATTCATACAAATTCGGAATTGTATTCCAAAAAAGTATTGTTTTATCATCTGCATTCTGCTATAACAATCAAAAACAAGGGCGGTTCGCCAAAAAAAGCAAAACAGCCCCTGTTTTTAATCATGATTAATTTATTTTTATCGTTTCTTTATGCAAGACCATGTGCTTCCATCCAGGTGTGAAGATTTCCTTTTCCGGTCTGTTCTTTTTTGCCACGTACCATGAACAGTACAACAGTCAGCACAGAAAATACTACCAGGATACCGGTGAGTACTGCAATACATATTCCATACGGTGCACCGCCGCCAATGGCACTTCTGAAAGCGGTTACACTGTATGTAAACGGTACATAATCATGAAGTGCCGCTGCCAGCGGTCCGGATACCTCGATTGGATAGGTACCTGCCGAACCTGCCAGCTGCAATACCATAAATACCAGCATCAGGAAACTGCCCACTTTCCCAAGCAGCACATTAAAGAAATACATGATTGCCATAAATGCCACAGAAGTCAGACAAGACATGGCAATGGTCTCCCCCATGCGTGCCGGTGAAAAGCCCAGTGCAACATGTAAAATGACTACCAAAACAATACCCTGAATGATGGCCACCGGATAAAGTACGCTTGCTTTGCTCAACCACCAAGAGAAACCGGATTTCAATGTTCCATGCTCTGTCAGCGGGTACATGAGGCAGAATGCCAGACAAGCGACCCACAATCCTACAGACATCATATAAGCTGCCATAGCATGCCCATTGTCCTTTACAGTAGAAATCTGGTTTTCCACTGCATCTACCGGATTGGCATACATCTGGCTATTTCCATCCGTAAGATTGGTGCTCTTCACGTCATCAGAACCACTTTGTAATGCATCTTTCAGTTCTGTTGTCCCGTCTGTCAGTTCCGGCAAGCCGTCCTTCAGTTCAATGGTACCATCTTTTAATTCTTTTGCACCATTTAACAACTCCTGTGCGCCACTGTCCAGATCGGAAGCACCCTGATCCAATGTATCCACACCTTCTGAAAGTTTTCCGTTATTGGAAACCAACTCTGTAGTACCGGACGCCAGTGTATCTGCTCCATCTTTTAATGTAGCTGCTCCGCTGTCTAATGTAGCTGCTCCCGTGTGCAGTGCTGCCGCACCATCATTCACCTGACCAATTCCAGCCTGTAATGCAACGGCTCCGTCATTCACCCGACCGATTCCAGCCTGCAATGCAGTGGCACCGTCATTTACCTGACCGATTCCAGCCTGTAACGCAGTGGCTCCGTCATTTACCTGACCAATTCCAGCCTGCAATGCGGCGGCACCGTCATTTACCTGACCTGCCCCTGCTGCCAGACTGTCTGCGCCATCTGCTGCAGATGCCGCACCGGTGCGCAATGCCACCGCACCATCATTCACCTG
>ONWL01000250.1 GCA_900321525.1 uncultured Eubacteriales bacterium | reverse complement strand
ATACGGGTGATGTGGCGGGAAATCGGTTCACTCTGAAATAACTGCATGGCTTCTCCAGTCTCGTTTTCTTTTTGATTCTATTCCGTAAATTTCTGCGTAACTGTTCAGTACCCTCACAGTTACGGGCAAAAATCCATTTCAAATCGACTTTGTCGTTTGTGTTTTTGCCTGCAAAACTCATGATTTTGCTTCGCAAAACCTTCCCGGAATAGTAGTTCCTGAATATTTACATTTCTGTAATATTTTCCGTTCTTCTCTCCCATTATACATGATTCCACTCCAAATTTCCACGTTCTTTCCCGGCAAGCACAGCATTCTGCCTTTGCAGATTCTTCTTATATCAAAAAGGGATCGTTGCACTATTTTGTACAACAATCCCTTTTATTCATTCTGCGATCGATGGTCCTCTGATTACATGCACCAGATCCGATCCGCTGTCTGATCCGGCAGGCTGGATCGATCAATTGACCACCGATTCAGGTGTTCCATCCTGCAGCCAACTATCTTATCTGGCAGCCTGCACCTGTACCTCATACAGAGAATATCCGTACGGCAGTGCTCTCTCAATGCCCTGTACCTTGATATAACGTGCGCTGACGTTACAATCATAGGACTCGATTCCGCCCTTTCCGTTCTGTTGGGATACGATGGTATCATAGTTCATGCCATCTGTAGAAACAGAAATGGTATATTTCTTGCCATAGGCTGCTTCCCAGTTCAGTTCGATCTCATAGAAGTGCTTGATGGCACCCAGGTCGATGATGAACCATGCATCATCTGCAAAGTTGGAAGCCCAACGGGTGTTGGTATCTTCATCTACCAGTGCAGCTGTGCTGAATCCTGCATTTTCAGAGCCGGAGCAGGTCACTGTTGCGCCTGCTGCTGCATTATAAATATCACTAGTGGTCATCATCACTTCCTGTCCGGTGATCTCTACTTCATAGAGAGAATATCCTTATGGAAGTCCTCTTTCGATTCCCTGTAACTTCACATATCTGGCTGTCACGCCTCTCAGGCTGAATTCTTCGATTCCACCTGCACCATTGTTCTGAGCAATGATGGTGTCATACTGGTTTCCATCCGTAGAAGTCTGGATCAGATATCTCTTGCCATATGCGCCTTCCCAGTTCAGTTTGATCTGATTCAGTTCATATGCCTGTCCTAAGTCATAGGATATACAAATCCGCAGCTTCCGGTCACGCCTGCTGTGATCTCTGTCTGGGATGCTGTCATGGAAGTAATGGTGGTCTTGGATAATCCATTAAACTGTAATGTATATTCCAATGTCACATTTGGATTGGCCTTAGACTGCAACTGCACCTGTGTGGTCTCGCCTAATTTAAACCAGAAACCGTAAAAACCTGCATCACTCCAATGTCCCCAATTGACATTGTAAATGAACTTCGAAACAGAATCAATATCGGTCCATGTTCCGTTCACCAATACGTTCACCTGCATATCATTGGACACATCCGCCCAGGTGGCTGCGCCGCCGTTGAAGATCGGCATTACAAATCCATAAGATGCGCTGTCCACGCCAGAGCCCGTCAGCACCGGACCATTCCCTGTCAATTGACTGTCTTCTCCTATCTGTTTCAATCCCTTCCAAATTCTGATAATCTCAGTTTCGGATTGCGCTCCTGTACCATACCTACACTCCAGCTGTTGACAAACAACAGCAATGGATTTCCTTTCAAATCTTTGATCTTCTTCATGTCAGATGTACCGGAAATGGTGTTCACATCTACTTCCTCTGCATTTTCAATCCAGCGGATATGTTCATAAGGCAGCTGATCCAAGCGGATTTCCACATTGTACTCGCTGCGGAGGCGGAACTGCAATACATCAAACTGCAGCACACCGACCACGCCTACGATAATCTCTTCCATACCGGTGTTGAACTCCTGGAAGATCTGAATTGCACCCTCTAAGGCAATCTGGTTGATTCCCTTGACGAACTGTTTCCGCTTCATGGTGTCGATCTGACGGACTCTGGCAAAATGCTCCGGCGCAAAGGTAGGAATGCCCTCAAAGGCAAACTTTCGGTTGGGCGCACAGATGGTATCGCCGATGGCAAAAATACCCGGATCAAATACACCGATGATATCACCGGCATAGGCCTCTTCCACAATTTTGCGCTCCTGTGCCATCAACTGCTGGGACTGTGCCAGCTTGATCTTCCTGCCGCCCTGTACATGGTTCACTTCCATACCCGGCACATATTTTCCGGAACAGATGCGCATAAATGCAATCCGGTCTCTGTGGGCCTTGTTCATGTTGGCCTGTATCTTAAATACAAAAGCAGAAAAATCCTCTTCTTCCATAGGGTCTACGATGCCTTCGTCAGAAAGACGGGGCAGCGGTGATGTGGTCATCTGTAAAAAGTGCTGTAAGAAATTCTCTACGCCAAAGTTGGTCAACGCAGAACCAAAGAACACCGGTGACAATTCCCCCCTGCTGACACGCTCCTGGTCAAAGGGATCACAGGCGCCATCTAACAATTCGATATCCTCCTGTAACTTCTCATATGCCAGATCGTCTAACAAATCCTGGGCATAGTCTAATTCCACTTCCTGATACGCCACTTCCTTGGCCCCCGCTTCCGCAGCAGTGAAGGTGGTAATGTGATTGGTGGTACGGTCATACACCCCCTTAAAACTCTTGCCGGAACCGATAGGCCAGTTTACCGGACAGGTGCGAATGCCCAGCACCGATTCAATGTCATCCATCAGTTCAAACGGATCATTGGCCTCTCTGTCCATCTTGTTGATGAAAGTAAAAATCGGAATGTGGCGCATGGTACAAACCTTAAACAGCTTTA
>ONWL01000136.1 GCA_900321525.1 uncultured Eubacteriales bacterium | reverse complement strand
ACATACTCTCGTTTTTCATTGTCAAAATATCCGTAGCGCATATTTGATATCCTTTCGTTTCCCTAAACTTCTGGCTCAAAAGAGTCATTCTACTTGTATTATAGAAAGAATGAAAATCAGTTGGTATTGTCATGTGTGTCATCTTTTGCCTATTTTTGTCCAAGAAAAGAATTCTGCGAATGCAGAATTTTACGCAAAAAAAGGCAGGGGATTTCCCTGCCTCATTTTCGGTGTACTAATACGCTGTACTAGTAGTGTACGAACCACCTGTATTTTATTGTTTTCTCAGAAGGTTATCTGTTTCCAAACCCCTTGAAAATCAAGGATTTCTTAGAACTTTCCTTCCTTTGCTGCTTCCTCGATGGAAACGGCAACTGCTACTGTTGCGCCTACCATTGGGTTGTTACCCATACCGATCAGACCCATCATCTCTACGTGAGCCGGTACAGAAGAAGAACCTGCGAACTGTGCATCGCTGTGCATACGACCTAATGTATCAGTCATACCATAGGAAGCAGGACCTGCTGCCATGTTATCTGGATGCAGAGTACGTCCTGTACCACCACCGGATGCTACGGAGAAGTACTTCTTACCAGCTTCGTTGCGTTCCTTCTTATAAGTACCTGCAACTGGATGCTGGAAACGGGTTGGGTTGGTGGAGTTACCAGTGATGGAAACATCTACATTCTCCTTCCACATGATGGCAACACCCTCACGTACGTCATTTGCACCGTAGCAGTTTACCTTTGCACGAAGACCCTCAGAGTAAGCCTTGCGGAATACTTCCTTTACTTCGCCGGTATAGTAATCCATTTCTGTCTCTACATATGTAAAGCCGTTGATACGGGAAATGATCTGTGCTGCATCCTTACCCAGACCGTTCAGGATGACACGCAGAGGCTTCTGACGAACCTTGTTTGCCTTCTCCGCAATACCAATGGCACCTTCTGCTGCTGCAAAAGACTCATGACCTGCTAAGAATGCGAAACACTCGGTCTCTTCCTCTAATAACATCTTACCTAAGTTACCATGTCCCAAACCAACTTTACGCTGATCTGCTACAGAACCTGGAATACAGAAAGCCTGTAAGCCCTCTCCGATTGCAGCAGCAGCCTCGGAAGCCTTACGGCAACCCTTCTTGATGGCAATGGCAGCACCTACAGTGTATGCCCAACATGCATTCTCGAAACAGATTGGCTGAATCTTCTTTACCTGTGCATATACATCCAGACCTGCATCCTTTGTGATCTTTTCTGCTTCTTCGATGGAAGCAATGCCATACTCAGCCAGAACGGAGTTAATCTTATCTATTCTTCTTTCATATGATTCAAATAATGCCATTTCTTTGTCCTCCTTGTATTAGATTTCTTTGTCAGTTCTTGGGTCGATGATCTTTACAGCATCAGCGACACGGCCATACTGACCACAGGACTTCTCATAAGCAGTATTTGGATCATCGCCCTTCTTAATGAAGTCAGTCATCTTACCAAGGTTTACAAATTTATAGCCAATGATCAGGCCTTCCTCATCTAAAGCGATGCCTGTTACATAGCCCTCTGCCATCTCTAAATAACGAGGTCCCTTCTGCAGAGTACCATACATGGTACCAACCTGGGAACGAAGACCCTTACCTAAATCCTCCAGACCTGCTCCAATGGCAAGACCTTCCTCGGAGAATGCAGACTGGGTTCTACCATAAGCGATCTGTAAGAACAGCTCTCTCATAGCAGTGTTGATCGCATCACATACAAGGTCTGTATTTAAAGCCTCTAAAACAGTCAGACCTGGCAGAACTTCTGCAGCCATTGCTGCGGAATGTGTCATACCGGAACATCCGATTGTCTCTACCAAAGCTTCCTGAATGATACCTTCCTTTACATTCAGTGTCAGCTTACATGCGCCCTGCTGAGGTGCACACCAGCCAATACCGTGTGTAAAACCGGAAATATCCTTTACTTCTTTTGACTGTACCCACTTCGCTTCTTCTGGAATTGGTGCTGCACCATGATGTACACCCTGGCCTACAACACACATTTCTTCAACTTCACGTGAAATAACCATTGTAAAACTCCTTTCGACTGTGAGAAATACTTTATGGACAGGATACTGCTGACTGCCTGCTGAACAGTGAATCATATCCAATCCATACTGCTAACATTTTCTCACAAAATCAACCGTTCGTCTAGTCTTTTTCTACCAGTTTCCCTATTTTTTTGCAACTTGCCCTCGATTTATGTATGTTTCCCGGCTTTCCGGCTCTGTTCTGTGCAGGTTCCACTGCCGTTCTATGATTTCCCAGATCAGGTCATGCATCCACTGAACCGTTTCCTGCAATTCCCTGTTCTCTGCCTGCAGTTGTGTAATCTGCTGTTCTTGCTGTGCAATTTGCCTTTCATACTTTTGCTCTGCCACTGTGCTCATTTGTTGTCTCCTCCCTTAAACGTCTCCAACATACTATATGCACTTTTTGTACATCTTAGAACTGTTTTTCTGCCTGTATTTACATAGACAGACTTTTTTTCTCTCTTTTCACCTGCTTCGTGACCAGCAAGCGGGACTGTTTTTTCAAAAACATTCCAACAGTATAAGTTACGAAAAAGAGACGTAACAATCAAGCAAGTGGGGATATTCTGCTTTTTTTTCGGTGCATTTGGCAGATTTTAGCGTATAAAAAACGGGCCAAATGAGCTCACTTATTTCCAGTCCTTCGCTTTGTTTCCATAAGCAATTCCTGATATCCCACTACTTCTTGTATCTTTCTAAGATGCAATTCCTTATAATAGCGACGACTCAATGGAACTCGATCCAGACTTTCCATTAACAGATCCGTTTTTCCTACAGAACGAACCTTTGTAAAATTGACTACATAACCTTGATGGCAGTAACAAAACTCCCGCATTGGAAGTTGCTTATAAAGGCGATATAAACTGATATAGCAGGCATATTCCACGCCCTGACAATGAATAATACAAAGATTACGATGTTTTTCAATGTAAATGATTTGAGAAATTTCGATTTGTACTTGTTGATAATGATTGATTACGGTTAGATACTTTTGTTGTTTTTGATGCAGCTCATTGATATAGTCTATTTTCAGAATGGCTTCGGAAATTTTTGCTTTCAGCGATACGTACTGAATCGGTTTCATAAAGTAACCCATTGCACCCACCCTAAATGCATCCAATGCATATCTATCATATCCCGTAAGAAAAATAATACTCACATCTGAATCTTTTTTACGAATCTGCCGTGCAATTTCCACTCCACTGACACCCGGAAGTTCCACATCTAAAATCAAAATTTCAAATGGATACTCCTCCTGGTCATATACCCTCAACAATTCTTCTCCTGTGTCAAACAATTCTGTTTTCAAGATACACCTATGTTCTTTTTCATAAGTTTCCAAATACTCTCTCAGCTGCACGCGGATTTCCGACCTATCATCCACTACTGCCACTGTATACTGATGCATTTCCTTCCTCCGATGCCCTTCACACAATCCACTTTTCTAGTGACACATATGAATAGTAAATAACCCCGGGCAATACACATTACACATGCTTTACCCGAGGTCATTCTAATCAATCACGTTACTATTTATTATTTTATCAACAGACTCTTTCCTGTCATCTCTACTGGCTGTTCCATGCCCATCAGTTCAATCAGAGTAGGAACAATATCTGCCAGACAGCCCCCTTCTCTTAATGTATAAGATGGATCTGCATTTACCAGAATAAATGGTACCGGGTTGGTGGTATGTGCAGTAAATGGTGCACCTGTTTCATAATCGATCAACTGCTCTGCATTTCCATGATCTGCACAGATAAACAAAATGCCATTTACAGACTTGATTGCCTCTACGGCTCTGCCTACGCACTCGTCTACTACTTCGATTGCCTGAATCGCTGCCGCCTGTACCCCTGTATGACCTACCATATCCGGATTTGCAAAGTTGATGATGATCACATCATACTTGTCAGAAGTGATTGCCTCACACAGTTTATCGCATACAGTATAAGCACTCATCTCTGGCTGTAAATCATAAGTTGCAACCTTCGGAGACTTCACAAGGATTCTATCCTCTCCTTTATTTGGCTCTTCCACACCGCCATTGAAGAAGAACGTCACATGGGCATACTTCTCTGTCTCTGCAATTCTTGCCTGTGTCTTGTGGTTTGCCGCTAAGAATTCACCAAAGGTATTGGTCACTGCTACCTTCTTGAATGCAACCGACTTATTTGGAATTGTAGCATCATACTCTGTGAAACATACAAATGTCACATCTGGCTTGCTGCCTCTGTCAAATCCGTTAAATTCATCACAACAAAATGCTCTGGTGATCTCTCTTGCACGGTCAGGACGGAAATTAAAGAAAATGACAGAATCCCCATCTGCAATCTTACCGATGGCCTCCCCATCCTCTTTGATGACAGTAGGAATCACAAACTCATCCGTCTTGCCTGCTTCATAGGAATTCTTGATGGCACACTTACCGCATGCAGCTTCCTGTCCTTCCCCAAAACGCATGGCTCTGTAAGCCAGTTCTACACGATCCCATCTGTTGTCTCTATCCATTGCATAGTAACGTCCCATGACAGATGCCACACGACCTACACCAATTTCTTTGCATTTGCTCATTAGTTCAGATACATAGTCCAAACCGGAAGCAGGAGGCGTATCACGACCATCTAAGAAGCAGTGAATGAATACCTTCTCTAACCCTTGACGCTTTGCCAGCTCTAACAAGCCGTAAATATGGCTGTTGTGACTGTGTACACCACCGTCAGACACCAGA
>ONWL01000089.1 GCA_900321525.1 uncultured Eubacteriales bacterium | reverse complement strand
TATGCTTTCAAATTATTCCTCGATAGCTCAATGGTAGAGCACGCGGCTGTTAACCGCGGTGTTGCAGGTTCGAGCCCTGCTCGGGGAGTTATGGCTCCATGGTCAAGCGGTTAAGACACCGCCCTTTCACGGCGGTTACAGGGGTTCAAATCCCCTTGGAGTCACTCATAATTATATATATTGCGATCATGCCGATGTGGCTCAATTGGCAGAGCAGCTGATTTGTAATCAGCAGGTTATCGGTTCGAGTCCGATCATCGGCTTTTACATGGACCTTTAGCTCAGTTGGTTAGAGCAACCGGCTCATAACCGGTCGGTCCCGGGTTCGAGTCCCTGAAGGTCCACCGATGGCTCAGCTGGTTAGAGCGCCGCCCTGTCACGGCGGAGGTCGAGGGTTCGAACCCCTTTCGGGTCGCTGATTCACAATTTCATATGAATCAAAATGGGATCTTAGCTCAGCTGGGAGAGCATCTGCCTTACAAGCAGAGGGTCATAGGTTCGAGCCCTATAGGTCCCATTCATGCGAAAGCATGTTAAATTGACGTGCCGGTGTGGCGGAACTGGCAGACGCACAGGACTTAAAATCCTGCGGGACTAATCTCCCGTACCGGTTCGATTCCGGTCACCGGCACTTTTTCAATTTACATGTGCGTGTAGCTCAGCTGGATAGAGCGTCTGACTACGGATCAGAAGGCCGGGAGTTCGAATCTTCTCACGCACACTTTTGCAAATAAGAGACAACCTGTTTGGGTTGTCTTTTTTTTACCAGAAAAATTCTTTCGCCCAAAAAGGGGTACCTACGAGGATGCAGCTTCTGGCAAAACAAGAAGGCGTTGTATCAACCATTTGCCTGAAAGTCTGTTTTTACGCTGGACTTTCTGACTTTAATGTGTTAAAATTTTATACAAGAACAGTGCGGTGTGCAAAGTCAAAACGGATCTTCATCGAAAAACGGTGGGAAATATTTTTTGCCTGTTACTGTGGCATGAAGCAGTGATGGATTGAAAATAAATGACACAAAAAGCTGGTTTTGCAGACGTAACAAACAGAGAGGGTAGGAAGATGAATAAGAAATTGAAAACAAATGCAGTAGATCGCTTGTTTGAGGCAATTTTGACATTACAGTCTCAGGAAGAATGTTATGCTTTTTTTGAGGATATTTGTACGGTCAATGAGCTGCTGACTTTTGCCCAGCGGTATGAGGTAGCATATATGCTGCGCCAGGGAAAGACTTATATGGAGATTGCGGAAAAGACTGGTGCATCCACTGCTACTGTCAGTAGAGTGAACCGCAGTTTGAATTATGGCAATGATGCATATGATATGACTTTTGAGAGAATGCAGGCATTTGCCGAGACAAAGGATGCAGAGCAACAGCCGGAAGCATGATGGGAGCCAAAGACAAACGTTGCAATGTAAACACGGTCTATAGTATGATAAGAGTCGGAAACAAGTTTTGCAACAATTTTGATGTAATGGGCAATTCACATTACATCAAAACCGCCTGAAACGAAAATTGGCACAAAGGTGTAAAGTGACTTTTCGTTTCAGGCGGTTTTTGGATATTGTGGAATGTTTTTGAATATAGAATGTTGGGAACGGTTATTTCCTTTGCTCCGGATCACTGACATTTTCCTGAATATAATCGGTGATCCGTTCAATCATCTGCTTCTTCAGATACACATCAAAGCCCAACATACAGATCATAGTAAACAATTGTAAGTAGTCTTTGGAATCTTCCGGTGCATCTACAAAAGAAGTCTTGGCACGTTCGTACAGTGTCTTCAGATCGTCAGAAAACTCTTGTTTCAATTCTTTTTCATAGGAATACACTTCTTCGTAGATTGATTGAAAATTGCAGTCTTCTGCTCCAAAGAAGCGGTCGGTCAGAGGCTTCAAAATGGTGCAAATGTCGCTGATGGAAAGAAAGCTTTTGAAATAATAAATAAAGATCAAAACAAACATATGCTCTTTTGCATATTTCTTTTTCACCGGGGGCGGCAGCAGATTATTCTTGGAGTAGTTGTTGATCATAGTCTTGGTGAGGATCTTGTCCTCCTCATGCCGCTTGCATTTGTCTAGATGTTCATTCATAAAAGTGGTGACTTGATCCATGTATAAGTCGATGTTTGGAATTTCCCTAGCACGGACATAATCCAGTGAATCCAGATAACCCAATAGATTTTCAAAAAGTTCGTCGTGATTCATAGCTATCCTTTCGTATCATAACTTTTTCACAATGACAGAGTCAATCAAAATCTGTAACCCTTCCGTATTTTTCTGACTGCAAACATTTGATATAAGTTGTAATCAAGTGTTACCTGATATGATTATACAATAGGATTTGGAAGATTGCAATGGAAAATCAAGTGTTTGCCTTGTCATATGGTTTTGAAAACCATATAAAAGAAACTCCCTATGGCAGCCTTTCGAGCATAGGTGTGAGAAGATGGCACAATAAATCTAATGACAAATTTTGTGAAATATACTATAATGTGCATATGTGTTGCCAAAGCATATGGAAACAGAGAGTGTGTAAAAACCGGCAAATGGGGGATGAGAATGGGGATTTTTCAGGAGTGGATGGATCTCATGTCTACCGGCTTTCGTACTAGTTTGGGCAGGGAGGCAGATCCACAGCAGGAATTGGATGTATATTTGCAGGAATTGAAACAAGAACTGGCAAAAGTGAAAGCAGATACCGCAGCAGCCATGGCAGAAGAGAATCAGCGGAAGCGGGAATTAGATGCCTGTGAACAGGAAATAGAGAACATGCAGCGGTATGCAGAGAAGGCATTGGAGGCAGGCAATGAGGAAGATGCCAGAAAATTTCTGACCAAAAAGGTTGCACTGGCAGATCAGAAAGAGGCGCTGGAAGGAGCCTATGCTGCGGCAGCGTCCTATATGACAGAAATGCGCATGCAGCATGACAGACTGACAGCAGAGATGATAGAGTTGGAAAATCATAGAAGGCGTATGTGATGCACGTAGGTGAAATACAGAACAGGAGCCGTAAGTGATGTATGTAAGGGAAATACAGAACAGAAGACGTATGTGCTGTGTGTAAGGGAAATACAGAACAGAAGCCGTATGTGATGCGCACAAGTGAAATGCAGAAAAGAAGGAGAGAATAGAAACAGATGGATACCATATATGATACATTGAATCCGGAACAGAAGGAGGCAGTTTTTCACACAGAAGGTCCTCTTTTGGTACTGGCAGGTGCCGGTTCCGGCAAAACCCGTGTGCTGACTCACCGGATTGCCTATCTGATCGAGGAAAAAGGGGTCAATCCCTGGAACATCCTTGCCATTACCTTTACCAATAAGGCGGCAGAGGAGATGCGGGAGCGAGTAGACCGGCTGGTGGGATTCGGGGCAGAGCAGATCTGGGTGGCCACATTCCATTCCACTTGTGTGCGGATTTTGCGCCGTCACATTCAGGAAATTGGCTATGATACCAATTTTACCATTTATGATACAGACGACCAGAAGTCTATTATGAAACAGGTGTTGAAAAAGCTAGATTTAGATCCCAAGCAGTTTCCGGAGAAGCAGATGATTTCGTTTGTGTCTTCCTGTAAGAATGAGATGATCACGCCGGAAGAGGTGTTAAAAGGAGCATTGGATTTCCGGAAAAAGAAACTGGCAGAAGTGTATCAGTGCTACCAGCAGATGCTGCGGGAAAACAATGCACTGGATTTTGACGATCTGCTGATGAAGACGGTGGAACTGTTTGAGACAAGTGAAGAAGTGCTGTCCTATTATCAGAATCGGTTCCGGTACATTATGGTGGATGAGTATCAGGATACCAACCATGTCCAGTTCCAGTTCATTATGAAGCTGGCAGGCAGCAATGGCAACCTGTGCGTGGTGGGAGATGATGACCAGTCCATTTACCGGTTCCGTGGGGCGGATATCACCAACATTCTCAGTTTTGAGGAGCACTTTAAGTCCGCCCATGTGATCAAGTTAGAGCAGAATTATCGTTCCACCAACAGCATTCTGGAATGTGCCAACCATGTGATCCGCAACAACACCGGCAGAAAGGCCAAGCATCTGTGGAGTGACCGGGGAGAGGGTGCCAAGGTGAAATTCCGGCTGTTCCAGAACGGTTACGAGGAAGCAGAAGCGGTGCTCCGGGACATTCAAAAGGAAACCATGGGCGGCAGGACGTACAATGACTGTGCCATTCTGTACCGTACCAATGCCCAGTCCCGTGCTTTTGAAGAAAAATGCATTGCTTTGGGTGTGCCTTATAAGATCATCGGCGGCATCAATTTCTACCAGAGACAGGAAATCAAGGATGTGCTGGCGTATTTGAAGACAGTGGACAATGGACTGGATGATCTGGCAGTGCGCCGAATCATCAATGTGCCAAAGCGGGGCATCGGTCAGACCACAGTAGACCGTCTCCAAAGCTATGCAGACAGTCAGGGGTGCAGTTTCTTAAAAGCCATTGAGCAGTGCAAAGACATTGCAGGGATCAACGGGGGCACCCAGAAGAAGCTGGAAAGTTTTCTCAACCAGATCTATCTGTTCCGAGCAAAGGCAGAGTACCAGGATGTGGCAGAGCTGATCGAGACTGTGTTAGAAACCACCGGCTATCTGGAGGAACTGGCCACATTAGAAGAGGAAAAGGCGAAACAAAAGCAGGAAAATATAGAGGAATTGATCAACAAGGCCACCGATTATGGGGAAAGCGCAGAGGAATCTTCTCTTAGCAACTTCTTAGAGGAAGTGGCACTGGTGGCAGACATAGACAGTCTGGAAACGGATATGAATTATGTGGTGCTCATGACCCTACACGGGGCAAAGGGACTAGAGTTTTCGAAAGTATATTTGGTGGGCATGGAAGACGGATTGTTCCCCAGTTATATGTCCATCAGCAGCGGACAGTTGGATGACATGGAAGAGGAGCGGCGGCTGTGCTATGTGGGCATCACCCGTGCCATGGATGAACTGGTGCTGACAGCTGCCAAGATGCGTACCGTCAGAGGGGAAACCCAGTACAACAAGATCTCCCGGTTCATCGAGGAGATTCCGGAAGAATTGTTAGACAGAGAAGATACGGGAATCTTCTCCTACAGCGGCAGCAGAACCAGTTCCTATGGCAGCGGTGCCGGATCGTATGACCGGTTTTCCGGTAGTGCAGGCAGCGGTTATGGCAGTGCCCGGAAAACAGACTCTTACGGTTCTTATGGAATCGGGCAAAAGACAGACAGTTATGCCTCTTATGGAGCCGGTGTAAAGAGAACGGTAGACGGATATGCTTCCTATGGAAGTCATACATATGGAGGGCAGTCATCCGGTCATGGCTATGAAAGCTATCAACGGGGGAAGCAGCTGGCAGAGGATGCCTTTGAATTGCCAAAGGCAGTCCCCTCTTCCGGCGGGCAGACGGCTTCCATCCAGAAGGGAAAGTCTGTTTACGAACTGCCGGGGGTACAGAAAGGATTTGGCACGGCTTCTGCAAGGGGGACGGCTGGAACCCTTGATTATGCAGAGGGCGACAGGGTGCGGCATATCAAGTTTGGCACCGGTGTGGTGACAGAAATCACAGAGGGCAAGAAAGATTACGAAGTGACGGTAGAATTTGACTCCGCGGGCACCAAGCGGATGTTTGCCAGTTTTGCAAAACTGAAAAAGATGGATTCCTGATCGTGAAACGCCGGATTTCAATCGATACCAGAAAAATTTATATTTTGGGGATAGTATTATACGCAAAAGAATGGTATAATAACAGTAACGGTTTTTGTGAAAAGAAAAATATGTGTCATCATGCAAAAGCCATGATTCCGGAAGGATTTTGCAAAGCAGTTACAAATATGCCAAAAAGAAGAATTCGGATAAAGAGCAGAAAGGATGTTGAAAAATGGATAAGTTAACAAGCTATGTAGAACCAAAAGTGGTCATTGACATGATCAAGGCAGTGCAGAAGGATGAGAAGAAAAAGAATGTGATCAAAGGAATCCTGATCGGACTTCTGGTGCTGGCAGTCGTTGCAGCAGTGGGCTATGCCATCTATCGTTTCGTGACCAGAGATGAGCTGGCAGACTTTGACGATGAGTTGGAAGATGAGTTTGACGGCGAGTTTTACGAAGACGAGGATGAGAAGTTTGTGGTAGACGACTCCGATGATTTCGTAGAGGAGTAAGTCAGGAACCATCTGTTGTCCGTAGGTGAAACAGATCGTACAGGAACACATAAAGCATGCAGAGGGCTGCTGCCGGAATGGCAGCGGCCTTTTTTGGACAGTGGGTTGAAACAGGGAGAAAGTAGAGAACTATGAAAAAAGGACAGATTTTAGAAGGCATTGTAACAGCAGTGGAGTTTCCAAACAAGGGAATCGTGGCAACAGAAGAGGGCAGTGTGATCGTGAAAAATACCATTCCTGGGCAGAAGGTCTCTTTTTGCGTGCAGAAAAAGAAGGCAGGAAAGGTAGAAGGCAGATTACTTTCTGTGACAGAATCTTCTCCTTTGGAGCAGACAGAAGGAGTATGTCCCCATTTTGGCAGCTGCGGTGGCTGTAACTACCAGTCTCTGCCTTATGAAGAGCAGCTGAAAATCAAGGAAAATCAGGTGCACAAGCTATTAGACCAAGCGGTGCAGGGAGAATACCGCTTCGAGGGCATCACAGGCAGTCCCAGACAGTTCGGTTACCGGAACAAGATGGAATTTTCCTTTGGAGACGAGGTGAAGGACGGTCCTCTGGCACTGGGGATGCACAAGCGCGGCAGTACAT
>ONWL01000060.1 GCA_900321525.1 uncultured Eubacteriales bacterium | reverse complement strand
ACGTGTTTTTCAAATAAAAATTTTGATGAAAGGCGTTCGGTATCACAGTTTCGCAATTGCCTGAGTGTAAGGAAAATGGAAAGGGGGAGCATCTGGAGATGGGAAATTATTTGAATCCGACAACAGTGTTAGATGCATATGCGAAAGAATACAATAGCCCTTATTTTGTAGACAAATCTATGATGCTAAAAGAACTGATTCCAAGAATCGGAACGAGTATGAATGATATCTGCATCACCAGACCGAGACGGTTTGGCAAATCGGTTATGGCGAATATGATTGCCTCTTTTTTTTCAAGGGAATGCAAAGGGGCAGATGTTTTTGATACGTTGAAGATTGCAAATTTCAATCAATATCAAGAATACATGGGAAAACATGATGTGATCTTCATCTCTTTGAATGAACTGCCACGGAAGTGTAGAAGTTATGAGCAGTATATTGATAGGATTGAAACTCGTCTGCTGCATGATTTAAAGCAGGCATATCCAAAGGCGGTGATAGAGGAAGAAGATGCAGTGTGGGATGCCCTGACGGCAGTTTTCAATGCGTATGATTCCAAACGCTTTATTTTTGTTTTGGATGAGTGGGATTTTATTTTTCATCGGAACTTTGTGACAGAGCAGGATAAGAAAGACTATATAGATTTTCTGAGCAATTTGTTAAAGGGAAAAGCATATGTTGCGCTGGCGTATATGACGGGAATTTTACCCATTGCCAAGTATTCCAGTGGTTCTGAATTGAATATGTTTCTGGAATATACGATGGTGACAGAGGAAATGTACAGTGAATATTTCGGATTTACAGAAGAAGAAGTAGATGATTTATATGCCAGATTTTTGCAAAAGCAGGAGCATCCCATGGTCACACGGGAGGGGCTGAAAGCATGGTATGATGGATACCATACAAAGCAGGGCGAGCGGGTATACAATCCTCGTTCTGTAGTGGCTGCTTTGACCAACAATAATCTGGGAAATTACTGGACCAGTGCCGGACCATATGATGAAATCTTTTACTATATTGAGCATAATACAGCAGAGATTCGGGATGATCTTGCACGAATGGCAGCTGGGATTCCGGTTCCGGCTAAAGTACGGGAATATGCTGCCACATCCATGAATCTGACCACGAAAGATGAAATTTTTTCTGCGATGGTTGTATATGGGTTTCTTAGTTATGAAAATGGATGTGTGCGTATTCCAAACAAAGAGTTAATGGATAAATTTGACGACATGCTGTTAAAAGAATCCTCATTGGGATATGTGTACCAGCTTGCAAAGGCATCATCTGATATGCTGAAAGCAACTCTGGAAGGGAATACCGTGAAAATGTTGGAAATTTTAGAGTTTGCCCATCATACAGAGATTCCGTTGCTCAGTTATAACAATGAATCTGATTTAACAGCGTTGGTGAATCTGGTTTACCTTGCTGCAAGAGATTTTTATAGGATTGAGCGTGAGGATAAAGCCGGTATTGGTTATGTGGATTTTATCTTTTATCCGGAAATTGACTATGGGGCAGATGGCATTATTTTGGAATTGAAAGTTGGTCACACAGCGGAGGAAGCACTTGCGCAGATCAAAGATAGAAAATATGCCTTAAAATTTGAAGGAAAGCTGGGAGAAACACCAAGATATACAGGGCGTATATTGGGAGTTGGAATCGCGTATGACAAAAGTACAAAGCAACATTCCTGTAAAGTTCAGGTGCTGCGAGACGAGTTGTCATGCTTCATGAAGTGAGAAAAGGAGACAAAGTTGATGAAAGAAAGTAAAGAAACCGTACAATATTTAGACATGTATTTAAAGGAATTGGAGCAGATTGCAGTCTGCGAAAGAGAGGAGCAGGAGCAGTTACTGAAGCAGATGATCGCTGGTGACATGGATGCCAGAAACCGTCTGGTAGAGGGCAATCTGCGCCGTGCGGCAGAGATTGCGGCAGGCTATGCAAAGGCGGGAGTGTCTGCGGCAGAGCTGGTGGCAGAGGCCAATCTGGCGCTGACCCTGGCAGTGGAACAGTATGCCAATGACCATCTGCCTGCACCGGCACTGTTTGCAGAGGAAGAGGCAGTCAGTGGAGGCAGTGTGGATCATCCGTCCTTTGTCCGGTTTACAGAGCAGTATATCAGAGCCAGCCTGGATGATTATGTAGAGGATGAGCACAAATCAGAGGATGCCGGTTCTCAGATTGCCACCATGATGAATGTGATGGATACAGTGACCAAAAAACTGGCAGAGGAATATGGCAGAGAAGCTACATTAGAAGAAGTGGCGCAGGTTATGAAGATGGAAGCAGAGGATGTGAAGGTGCTCATGAAGATGGCATTAGATGCAGTTTCTTCTGCAGTGCCTCAGGAGGAGACAGAGGAAGTGTATCTGGATGAGGAAGAAAATTTATACTCTGAAGATATGGAATTTTAAACAAATAAATTGTTCTGGCAGGGGATGATTTGCGCGCATGACAAGGCAGAAGGGAACATTACGGTATTCATAAAAACATTTTACAAAAGAATGTTTCAAAGGTAGAACGGCAAGGGTGTAAAGTTTTTGTTCGTTGAATAAAAGTATTGAAACGAAAAGGAAAAATGTTATAATAAAACAAGGTGATGAATGTCAGTGGATGATCCCTGTCATTCATTGCAAGGAATCAAAGGATGTGGGAGAAGGCATGGGTTTATCATACAAAACCTGTCGAAGACTTGTGTAGGAGCCACAGGAATGGGAATCTCCCAAATAAACCGCTCCCCAAGGAAAGGATAAACAATGAGCGTCAAGAGAGTCTACGTTGAGAAGAAACCACCATTTGCAGTAAAGGCAAAGGAACTTTCTGATGAGTTGACCAATTATCTGGGAATCAAGACTGCAACAAAAGTTAGAGTATGTATTCGGTATGACATTGAAAATCTGTCCGATGAGACTTACGAGAAATCCAAGGCAACGATTTTTTCGGAAGCACCGGTAGATGATTTATATGAAGGGGAGCTGCCATGCGAACCAGATGATATTGTATTTTCTGTAGAATACCTGCCGGGTCAGTTTGACCAGAGAGCAGATTCCGCAGAGCAGTGCGTGAAGCTGTTGAATGAGAAGGAAAATCCCATCATGCGTTCTGCTACCACTTATGTGATTTCCGGAAAGCTGACAGAGGCACAGATTGCCGTAGTGAAGCAGCACTGCATCAATCCGGTAGACTCCAGAGAAGCAGCCAACGCCATTCCGGACACTTTGATCACAGAGTTTGAGGAGCCGGCAGATGTACTGGTATTTGACGGATTTACAGAGATGGATGAGACTGCGTTGAAGGCACTGTATGATTCTTTGAATCTGGCTATGACCTTTAAAGATTTCCTGCATATTCAGAATTATTTTGCAGGGGAAGAACACAGAAACCCTACCATGACAGAGATTCGTGTACTGGATACCTACTGGTCTGACCATTGCCGTCATACCACTTTCCAGACTGAGTTGAAGAATGTGGAATTTTTAGATGGCTATTATAAAGAGGCGATTGAGGGCACATACGAAGCATATCAGCAGACCTTCAAGGAACTGTATGCAGACCGTCCGGACAAGTTTGTCTGCCTGATGGATGTGGCTTTGATGGCGATGAAAAAGTTAAAGAAGGAAGGCAAGCTGGCAGATCAGGAGGAGTCCGATGAGATCAATGCCTGCTCCATCGTGGTACCGGTAGAAGTAGACGGAGAGACTGAGGAATGGCTGGTGAACTTTAAGAATGAGACACACAACCACCCGACTGAGATCGAGCCGTTTGGTGGTGCAGCCACCTGTTTAGGCGGTGCCATCCGTGATCCGCTGTCCGGACGTACGTATGTATACCAGGCAATGCGTATCACTGGTGCAGCAGATCCGACTTTGCCGGTAGACCAGACGATGCCTGGCAAGCTGCCACAGAAGAAGATTGTGACCACTGCAGCAGCAGGTTACAGTTCTTACGGAAACCAGATCGGTCTGGCAACCGGTTATGTCAAGGAGTTGTATCATCCAAACTACGTGGCGAAGCGTATGGAGATTGGTGCAGTCATGGGTGCAGCCCCAAGACGTGCAGTCATCCGTGAGACTTCCGATCCGGGTGATATCATCATCTTACTGGGCGGACGTACCGGTCGTGACGGCTGCGGCGGTGCAACCGGTTCTTCCAAGGCGCATACCACCACATCTATTGATACTTGTGGTGCCGAAGTACAGAAGGGAAATGCACCTACAGAGCGCAAGATCCAGAGACTGTTCCGCAGAGAGGAAGTCAGCTATCTGATCAAGAAGTGTAATGATTTTGGTGCCGGCGGTGTATCTGTAGCCATCGGTGAGTTGGCAGATGGTCTGGAAGTAGAGCTGGATAAGGTACCAAAGAAGTATGCCGGTCTGGATGGCACAGAGATTGCCATTTCCGAGTCTCAGGAGCGTATGGCAGTGGTAGTAGATCCTAAGGATGTAGACCATTTCCTTGCCTATGCGGCAGAGGAAAACTTAGAGGCAGTGCCAGTGGCAGTGGTCACAGAAGATCCTCGTCTGGTACTGAAATGGAGAGGGAAGGACATCGTCAATATCAGCCGTGCATTCTTAGATACCAACGGTGCCCATCAGGAGACTGACGTAGAAGTGTCTATGCCAAATCCGAAAGAAGATTATTTTGCGGCAAAGCCTGTGGCAGATGTGAAGACTGCATGGATGGATATGTTAGGCGATCTGAATGTATGCTCCCAGAAGGGTCTGGTGGAAATGTTTGACGGTTCCATCGGTGCCGGTTCTGTACTGATGCCATACGGTGGAAAGTACCAGCTGACAGAGACACAGGCAATGGTTGCCAAACTGCCCGTATTAAAAGGTGACTGCGATGCAGTGACCATGATGGCGTATGGATTCAATCCATACCTGTCTTCCTGGAGTCCATACCATGGCGCTATTTACGCAGTAGTAGAGTCCATTTCCAAGATCGTGGCAGCTGGTGGTGACTATTCCAAGATCCGTATGACCTATCAGGAATATTTCCGCAGAATGGGCGACAAGTCTACCTGGGGTGAGCCATTGTCTGCACTGCTTGGCGCATATGATGCCCAGATGGGATTTGGTCTGCCTTCCATCGGTGGTAAGGATTCTATGTCCGGTTCCTTCAATGATATTAACGTACCGCCGACACTGGTATCGTTTGCAGTGGATGTGGCACATGAGAAGGATGTGCTGACACCAGAACTGAAGCAGGCAGGCAATGTACTGGTACTCTTTGATGTGACACGGAATCAGTATGAGCTGCCGGATTATGCACAGATCATGGATCTGTACGGCAAGTTCTATCAGGCAGTAGAGGCAGGAAAGATTCAGTCTGCTTATGCATTAGAAGCAAAGGGTATTGCAGAGGCAGTCAGCAAGATGGCATTTGGTAACCGTCTGGGCGTGACCCTTACAGATGCTGTTGCAGCAGAAGAACTGTTTGCACCTGCGTTTGGTTCTATTATTGCGGAAATGACAGCAGAAGATGCCGCAGTACTTGGCTTTGGCCGCGTGGTAGGTACTGTCACAGAACAGCAGGCATTTGTATACAAGGATACTGTTGTGGACATGGAAGCAGCCATCACAGCATGGAAGGCACCATTAGAAAAAGTATTCCCATCTGTATCCGGTGAGGCACAGGAGCCGACACAGAATACCCTGTACCGTGCAGACAGCATCTATGTATGCAAGAATAAGGTGGCAAAGCCAACCGTATTCATTCCGGTATTCCCAGGTACCAACTGTGAGTATGACAGTATGAAGGCATTTGAGAGAGCCGGTGCCAATGTGAATATCAAAGTATTGAAGAATATGACAGAAAGCGATATCCGTGATTCTGTAGAGATTTATGAAAAGGCAATCCGTGAAGCGCAGATCATCATGTTCCCAGGTGGATTCTCCGCAGGTGACGAACCGGATGGTTCTGCAAAGTTCTTTGCAACTGCGTTCCGCAATGCCAAACTGAAAGAAGCAGTGATGGATCTGTTAAACAACCGTGACGGTCTGGCACTGGGTATCTGTAACGGATTCCAGGCATTGATCAAGTTGGGACTGGTGCCATACGGTGAGATCCAGACCCAGACAGCAGATTCGCCGACACTGACCATGAACACCATTGGCCGTCATATTTCCAAGATGGTCTATACCAAGGTAGTGACAAACAAGTCCCCATGGTTACAGGGCGCAGAACTGGGCGGTGTATACTGCAATCCGGCATCCCATGGAGAAGGCCGTTTCGTGGCAAGCAAGGAATGGATCGACAAATTGTTTGCAAACGGACAGGTGGCAACCCAGTATGTAGACTGCTTTGGCAATCCGGCACAGGAGGAAGAGTGGAACATCAACGGTTCTTACAGCGCCATCGAAGGTATTACCAGTCCGGATGGCCGTGTGCTTGGTAAGATGGCACATTCTGAACGTAGAGGCAGAAGCGTGGCAATCAATATCTATGGCGAGCAGGATATGAAGATTTTCGAATCCGGTGTAAAGTACTTCCAGTAAGATGTTTGGTACGGATGCAGTGGCAGATGGCGTGGAGCAAGCGTAAAATGATGCGGCATCCGTATCATATTGTTCATTCAGTGGATTTATGGGTGTGATTGGTTCATATACAAGAGGTGTGAGGCAGATAAGGGATGAGAGATATATGAAGTGTAGTGGTTTGAAGCAAAAGTGGCTGGTGCTGTTTGTGTGTGGCTGTCTGGGTATGACAGCCTGTGGCAGTCGGGAAATCAAGCCCACAGAAACCGATGGGATACCGTATATGGAAACACAGGCAGAAGGCACAGAGTCCATAGAGGAAGCAGAATCTGGAGAAAGTGAATCTGAAACGGAATCTGAATCAACAGAAGAAGCAGAGGCTTTGGAGACAGAATCGGCAGAGCAGGAGTCACATAAAGAAGAAGCACCGGATTCTACAGAACAATCAAAATCTGACGAATATAAGGCGCAAGAGGAATCTGAAGGGTTCGGAGAAATAAAAGAAGTGACCAGCCATACAAAGCCTGACCAGGAAAACGACAACAGGGAAACACAGCGTGAAACGATTGTTGAAATCGTAGAGCCTACCTATGAGGTGATGGGTGCCATTTATGAGGATATTTCCATGAGTTGGGCAGATCTGTGTATGCTTGTATTAGACTGTGTGCTGACCACACCGGTTTCATATCCAGGGGATCCAGTGTTTGCTGCCATTGGTGATCCGGGAAAGGCAGAGCCGTTGTTGATTACCGGACACCAGACCGGAGATCAGGCAGGCAACTATTACATCTACAGCTTTATCGATGGACAGCGGATTTATCAGCTTGGCAATTATGTGGGCATTTTGTATCGCAATCCGGATGCAGGCCGATTCTGCCTGCAAGTGTCAGGGACAGAGTTTCGGATTTATGAGTATCATTCCAATCATATGGTGTGGATTGATACACTCCCAGCCTTGCCGGAAGGATACAGTGTGTTATCCATGCAGCCACTCAATGTCAGCCCGCCAATTACCATTGATAACCTGCAAAACTATATTACAAACTAAACAAATAATATTTGGACCGCAGATTCGAGAGCAAAGAGTCTGCGGTTTTGTTTTTGAATAGAATTTTTTTCTCCCCATTGAGTTTAGAAAAAATGTATGATAT
>ONWL01000098.1 GCA_900321525.1 uncultured Eubacteriales bacterium | reverse complement strand
GCACCGCCTCTTGGAATGAGCACGTCGATATAGCCGTTCAGCTTCATCATCTTTGCTGCAGTCTCTCTGCTGGTATCGGTCACTAACTGGATGCAGTCTGCGTCAATCTGCTCTGCCTCCAATGCGTCTCTGATGACTTTCACGATTGCCTGATTGGAAGTAATGGCATCACTGCCCCCCTTTAAAATCACTGCATTGCCTGCTTTAAAACAAAGGCCAAAGGCATCTGCCGTCACGTTCGGGCGGGATTCATAGATAATACCGATGACCCCAAGAGGCACACGCTTTTGTCCAATGGTCAGACCATTAGGGCGGTTCCACATAGACAGCACTTCCCCTACCGGGTCTTCCAGTGCGGCAACCTGACGCAGTCCCTCTGCCATGCCCTCAATACGGGCGGTGGTCAGCTGGAGACGGTCTACCAGAGAAGGGCTCATCCCTGCTTCCTTTGCCCGTTCTACATCTATCTTATTTGCCTCAATCAGTTCTTCTGCATGTGCCACCAGTGCAGCGGCGGTTACCAGCAAACCTTTGTTCTTGGTTCCTGTGTCCATACAATTCATTTTTGCAGCGGCTGCCTTTGCCAATCTGCCCATTTCCAGTAAATCCATGTTGCGCTCCTTTCTCTCTTCTCAATCTAGACAATTGCGAAACTCTTTAAGCAGACCCAAAACAGCCTGCACATCAGAAATTTTTTCATTTGAAAAACTCTGTGGAACGCCGGTACTTTATTCTCGTTCGCAATGAGTAATGAGTCGGGCTGACAAGCTTGCTTGTCAGTATGACGAATGCCGCGAGTGCCAAATATCCAGTTGCCTGCAACGGTATATTTGGCATTTTGAGCAAAAGCGAAAAAATATTAGTACCGTTGCGTAGAACCGAAGCGAAAGCGTGTTTTTCAAATAAAAATTTTGATGAAAGGCGTTCGGTATCATAGTTTCACAATCGCCTACTTTTCAATCAGGTAATTGTCTGATTTTCTTTTCTGTTACAATCCAATTAAGTGTCCTGTCATGTGGCTCTACAGGCACGGTCTCAATGATCTGCGCCTCGTATGCCACTGCCACAGTCACACAATCCGGATACTGCGCCAGATATTTGTCATAGTAGCCGCCACCGTACCCCATCCGGTGACCGACCTCATCCAATGCCAGTCCGGGAACAATCATACAACTTCTTCCTTCCCTGGGAATGAGCACCGGACAGCCTTCTTTTGGTTCTAAAATTCCAAATGCGCCCGGCTGCAAATCTTTCATGCCAGTAATGACATAAAATGTCATCTGGCTGCCCTCTACACGAGGCACCGCCACTGCTCGTCCTTCTTCCAGCAATACAGGAATCCATTCCCTTGTCTCTACCTCTGTTTTGCAGGATACATAGAGAAAGATCTGCTCCGCTTCCTGAAAAGTCGGCACCTGATGCAGATTTTGAAAGATCTGCCGGCTCTTTTCTGCTTTATCTGGCACTGCTTTTCGGATGGCACGCATCTGCCTGCGCAGTTCTTCTTTGACCTTTGGACATTCAGACCCTTGTCTGTTTTCCGTTATGCCATTTTGACTGATACTGTTTTCAATGTATCCGTTTTCCATATTTTTCATCGTGACGTTTCTTTACATTTACCTTCCTGCCATCTGGATACTGGATCGTAATGGTTTCCAGATTTCCTCGAAGATTCCGCTTAAACGCCTCTACATACTCTTTCCGCAGCCTTGCCTGTTCTTCCAGTTCCTCCGGTGTAATGGTGCCTTCCATCTTTTTATGATACAATTCATTGATCCGCTGAATGTCTTTTTCTGTCATACAGAACCTCCTGTATTTGATTCCCTTCCAACTGCCTCATATCCTGCAGTGATTCCAAACCTTATTATACATGGGACACATCTCAAACGCAACTCGTTCTTTCAATAATCCATATAGTCTGCCAGCACAAAATCCTTCTTTTTGTGGGCAGAGAATAAAGTGCCCACATCCTGTCCGTCAATAATTTTCAAAATATTATTGATATTATCCCCATTTGCAATGACCATATCGGTTCCTGCATCACATGCCAGACGTGCCGCATCCAGTTTTGTAAACATACCGCCGGTTCCTACCTCACTGGAGGAAGTGCTTTTTCCCATCTGAAACAGTTCTTCTGTCATCTTTGGCACATAGGAAATGAGCTTTGCTTCCGGATTCTGTTTCGGGTCATCGGTAAACAATCCATCAATGTCCGACAACAAAATGAGCAAATCTGCCTGAATGAGCGCTGCCACACAGGCAGACAGATGATCATTGTCCCCAAAAATGGAGAGCATCTCCAATTCATAAGTGGCTACCGTATCATTTTCATTGACCACAGGAATCACACCCAGTTTTAATAGTTCCTGGAAGGTATTCTGGATATTGATGCGGCTCTGCTCTCGCATGATCACATGCCGTCCCATCAGAACCTGGGCGGCAGTCTGTCCGTACTCGGCAAACAGTTTCTGGTAAATCATCATCAGTTTTGCCTGTCCTACAGCAGCCAGTGCCTGGCGCTGTGCCACACTTTGCGGCACAAGCCCCATTTCCTTCCGCCCCACTGCAACAGCCCCGGAAGACACCAGTACCACTTCCTTTCCCCGACTGCACAGGCTTGTCAGAACCCGCACCAGCCGTTCTGCTTTCAGCAAATCCATTCCTCCCTGAGGGTAGGTCAAAGAAGAAGAGCCAATCTTAATGACAATTCTTTTTTTCTCTTTTAATGTTTCACGTATTGTATTCTGTCTATTTTCCATTTCCGTTTCCTGACTTTCTCACTGTATCCTCTCGGTTCTGTGCAATCTCTTTTGACACACTGTTTTCATTGACACTGTTCCCGTTCCATCAAATCCCTTCGATGGGTCGGTACATTTTGCCGATGATTTCAGCGGCTTTTAAACCGTCCATGGCTGCCGAAGTAATACCACCGGCATATCCTGCCCCTTCCCCACAGGGAATGATTCCCTTGATATTACTCTGCAACTGTGCATCTCTGAGAATCCGTACAGGGGAAGAAGTACGACTCTCTACCCCTGATAATACACTATCATACCGGGAAAATCCACATATTCTCTGTTCAAAAGATGTTATGCCTTCCACCAGTGCATGATACAAAACCGGCGAAAACATCTGGTGCAACCCGCCAAACCCATAGGTCCCCCGAATATGAGGCTCCACATCCCCTAATACTCTGCTGACCCGGCCTGCCTGAAAATCTCCAAATAACTGTATGGGGACTGCACCGTCGCACAGCTGATAGGCATACCGCTCTAACTGCCGCTGAAATTCCACTCCTGCCAATACGCCGTTTCCACCAAAATCTTCCGGCGTCACCGTCACAATGATGGCACTGTTGGCATTGCCGCTGTCCCGCTTTCGGTAGCTCATACCGTTCACCGCTAGTTGCCCTGGCTCCGAGGACGCATTGACCACATACCCTCCGGGGCACATACAAAAAGAGTACACACCCCTGCCGGAAGAAGTTTGCTTCGTCAGCTTATAAGGAGCAGGTGGCAGACCTGTCTCTGTACTGCCATACTGAGACAGATCGATCATAGACTGAGGATGCTCCATGCGTAGTCCTACTGCAAAGGATTTTGCCTCCATATGAAAGCCCCTTTGTTCCAACAAAGCAAAGGTATCTCTGGCACTGTGACCGATGGCAAGCACCACACAGTCTGTCTCGATCCAGTCTTTGTGATTGACCTCCACTGCCCGTACCTGTCCGTTTTCGATGCGAAAATCCGTCACCTGGCTTTCAAACCGGATGGTTCCACCAGCTTCTGTCACCTGATTGCGGATGTTTTTCACCACATCCCGCAAAATATCTGTTCCAATATGAGGCTTACTTTCATATAAAATATCTTCCGGCGCCCCTGCCTGTACAAACAGTTCCAACACCTGTCTGTTCCGGCAAACCGGGTCTTTCACCATGGTATTCAGCTTGCCGTCGGAAAATGTACCGGCACCGCCCTCTCCAAACTGTACATTGGAAACCGGGTCTAAGATACCCTCTGCCCAGAACCGCTCCACGTCTCTGGTGCGCTCCTCTACCTTTCTGCCCCTCTCTAATACAATGGGGCGGTATCCGTATCTGGCCAGCATCAGACTGCAAAACATTCCTGCGGGACCAAATCCAATGACCACCGGCGGGTGCGCCATCTGTTTGCTGCCTTCTGTGGGAAAATGATACTGTTCCACCGGTGCCACTGTCACAGATGCAGACTTGCATTTGCTGACAATCTGGGCTTCCTTCCCATTCTTCAGCGCCACATCTACTGTATAAATAGCAAACAGTTCCGGCTTCTTTCTGGCATCAATGGATTTTTTGCGAATGAATATAGTATCAATCTGTCTATCCTCCACCCGCAGAATCTTGCACACCTTCTGCCGTAACTTCTCCTGACTGTGTACTGCCGGTAACTTCACCTGGCTTACTCGTATCATACGCCTTTCCTTTCTAATCCTGTTTCGCCGCTGCCCGTCCGGCCAGAATGCCGCTGCCCCATGCGAAGTGCAGATTGTACCCGCCGCAGATGCCGTCTACGTCTAACAGTTCTCCGACCAGATATACGTTTGGCACAAGTCTGGACTGAAAATCAGCAGTCAGTTCTCTGGTATCCACACCACCGGCACACACCTGGGCCTGCTCATAGCCATTGCTGCCTGTAATTTCTATCTCAAAGGCTGACAGTTGCTGATACAGTTTTCCCAAAAGTGCCTCTTTCTGTACCCCTGTCTGTCCCTTTTTGTCATGTGCTTTTTCCGGAAGTCCTGCCGCCTGCAAAAGTACCGGAATCAGTTTGGCTGGCAAAAGTCCTGCAAGCCATTGGTAAGGTGTGTCATGTCCCGGACTTCCTGACACGCTCAGGAGCAATGTTCTGGCTTGTTCTTCCAGTAGTTCCGGCAGGAAATTTAATCTTGCCCTCACTTGCTTGCCTTCGGCCAGTGCCTTTGTGGCAATCCGGCTGACCTGAAAGACCGGAATGCCGGAAACGCCGTACTCCGTCAGTTGTAGTTCACCATGTTCCCGTGCCTGCTCCTGTCCGTCAATCTGTAAACTGACAGTTCCCATGCACCGCACGCCTGCCCACTGTTTCAAAAACGCCCCCTGACTGCGCAGCTGCACCAATGCAGGATGTACCGGTACGATCCGGTGCCCTAACTGCTTTGCCAGTGCATAGCCGGAACCGTCAGAACCGGTTTTGGGGGCAGCCTTGGAACCACATGCCAGAATCAGGGCATCACATTTCATGGAAAAAGGCTTCTGGATGCCGGTTTCCGGAACCTGTTTTGCCTTTCCCTTTTTCTTTTGTTCTGACTTCTTTTGCTCCGGTTTTGGCAGGTCTTCCATCACTTCTTCTGTACCCTTTAGCACCAAACCATTTTTTCGGCAAAGAATTTCCGTCACTTCCACCCGGTAACGCACCTGAATGCCGTAAGCCTGTACTGCCATCCGCAGTACCTCTGCCACAGAAGCTGCCTGATTGGAATAGGGATACACATATCCGTTTTTGTCTTCTGCATACAATCCCAATCCTGCAAAAAAATCCAGACAGTCCTGAGTGGAAAACCGGGTTAGATATTCCGCAAGAAACGGCGGATTCTCACCAAAATAGCAATCCGCCGTCATCATTGTATTGGTAAAATTGCAGCGACCGTTTCCGGTGGCAAGCAGTTTTTTCCCTATTGTTGTTGTATGTTCCAAAATGGTTACGGCAGCGCCTTCTTTTGCCGCCCCAATGGCGGCTGCAAGCCCGCTGGCTCCGCCGCCGATGACTGTCACATGTTTCATACTGCCTCACGTTTCGTTTTCCTGATTGCTCTAAATTCAGATGCTTCCTAACACATCATTGTCATACATGCTTCATCTGTTTGGGATGGCTTCGTCCCTTCACCGTTACATCAGCTTTAACTTCTTACTGATGCGGATGAGCAATGTACCGCCCGGCATCTGACGCAGTTCTTCTTCTGTGACGATTTTAAAGAAAATCAGCAATGCTGCATAAACCAAAACCGCACATCCAATAGCAGCCAAAGTGGCCACCGAAGAGTGTCCTGTCAGTTTCCACAGCAAACGGTAGATCACATAAGCTGCACCGCCCATGACTGCTGCTGCCCCGGCCGGTTTGATATAAATCTGAATCAGATCCTGCTGGTAACCGGTATACCGATAGATGGAGAAACAGTTCAATGTTGCCATCACCATACCAAAAATCAGATAAGACAGGATCACGCCATAAATGCCCATATCCATGTACCATAACAACACGCACAACACCCCTGTATGAATGATCAGGGAAATGATGGAGTTGCGCACCGGAATATTCAGCTTGCCGATGCCCTGTAAGATACCATTTGTAATGGTGGACAATGAGAACAATACCACTGCCAGACTGCCCACAGTCAGATATAAACCGGCGCTGCTCTGATCAGAATGATACAACAGCTTGATGACCGGCGTACCAAGCACCGTCAGACCTGCTGCTGCCGGAATGGCCACCAGCATGGTACACTTTAATACCACTGCAATCTTGCGCACTACGCCTGCCTGGTCACCGGACTTCTGGGCACGGGTGATGGCTGGAACAGAAGATGCTGCCATAGCAGAGGCCACTGCCACCGGTACATGTACCATCAACAGATATTTTCCGGTATAGGCGCCCCACAGCTTCTGGTACTTGACGCTATCCACCATATAGTGGCTGTAGATACTGTTATCTAAGATATCAATCAAATTATACACTGCAGTACTTAAAATCACCGGCACGATGGTTGCCACCAACAATTTTAAAATCTGTCCATAAGAATCTGCCTGTGAATTCCTGTCCTTGCGCATCATTCTGCGGA
>ONWL01000097.1 GCA_900321525.1 uncultured Eubacteriales bacterium | reverse complement strand
AACAAAAAACAGCCTGTACATCAGAAATTTATATTTGTTGAATTGCAAAACGCTCAAAAACTTTCATTAGTGCTGTCAAGGAAAGCAAATATGACTTTCAAAAAAACGCTAAAAAAACTTTTATTAGCGCTGACAAGGGAGACAAATATGGTTTTTAAAGGCTCTTGAAAACGTCGGTACTTGCTTTTTGGAGCGAATAGCGAACAAAAAGGTTAGTATCCGTTACGTTTTCACCGAAGCGAAAGCGTGCCTTAAAAAACCATATTGCGTACGAAGACAGCGCTTCAAGAAGGCGAGTGCGTGTCTTTGAAAGTCATATTGCGTACGAAAACAGCACGTCAAAACCTTCCTGCGTTTTGCATACACAAATATAAATTTCGATGAAAGGCGTTTAGTGTTATAAAGTTTTGCAAATATTGCCTTTACAGCAGAAAGGAGCCCATCTATGCCTTTGACCAATGCACAATATGACACGCTGATGCGAACATACCAGGAACGGCAGCAGTTTCATATGCAGGAGCTTGCCCGCAGGCAGGAGGAGATCGCCGCACGGATTCCCCGGATTGACGAATTAGACAGGCAGGTGCATGAAATTGCCGCCGCCCATGCCCGCAGACGCATCGAAGGGGATCTGACTGCTTCTGCCAGTCTTCACAAACAACTGGCAAAGCTGAAAGCAGAGCGGGAAGCCCTTCTGGCATCTGCCGGTTATCCGGCGGATTATCTCACACGGCAATACGACTGCCCTGACTGTAAAGACACAGGCTACATTGGCAATGAAAAGTGCCACTGCTTTCACCAGGCAGCGGTGAATCTGCTGTACAGCCAGTCCAATCTCCAAAGCCGCCTGCTAACAGAGAACTTTGATGCACTGGATCTTTCTTTGTATTCTCAGGAAATCCACCCTTCCTTAAACCGGAGCATTCGGGATTACATGGAGGAAGTGGTTGCATACTGCCGCAAATATGCCAAAACCTTTGGCACCCACCATGAAAATATCCTGTTTACCGGTATGACCGGTGTAGGCAAGACGTTTCTTTCCAACTGCATTGCCAAGGCAGTCTTAGACCGTTGTCATTCTGTGGTCTATCTGACTTCCATCCAGTTATTTGAGATTTTCTCAAAAAGCACTTTTGCCCAGGATGGAGTGGACACCGACATAGACCGCTATATTTTAGAGAGCGAACTGCTGATCATTGACGACCTGGGAACAGAGCTGTATAACAGCTTTACCACCAGCAAATTATTTTACTGCATCAATGAACGGCTGTCTGCCGGTAAAAATACCATTATCTCCACCAACATCAGTCCGGCAGAATTGCGGGACATTTATTCGGAACGCATTGCCTCCAGACTGCTTGGATACTATCATCTGATTCCACTATTTGGAGAAGACATCCGGATTCAGAAAAAGTTCCATCGACCTTGACTTGGGAGGGAAATTGCATTACACTTTTACTGATTGATACAGAAAACCGGAGCATATGATGGCATGCCCCTTTGTGGGATACGATATAGTATGTTCCGAGATGAGGTTTTTTATGAAATACGATGAAACAATCTTACAAACCATTCCCGTTGGTCCTCTCGGACTGGTTCCTCTGCGCAGCAGTTCCGAGTTTGGAAGATTAGTAGATGCCCAGTTAAAGGCATGGAGAAATGACCGTCTGACAGAAACCCCTGAAGTGGAAGCACTTCCGGGCTATATGCTGAATTCTTATATCGTAGATGCAGTTACACCACGATTTGGTTCCGGCGAGGCAAAGGGCGTGATCAATGAGTCCATTCGTGGAAAGGACTTATATTTCCTTGTAGACATCTGCAATTACAGCATCACTTACTCCCTCAGCGGTCATGTGAATCACATGAGCCCTGACGACCATTTTCAGGATCTAAAGCGTCTCATTGCCGCCAGCAGCGGGCATGCCAGACGAATCAATGTAATCATGCCATTTTTATATGAAAGCCGTCAGCACAAGCGTACCTGTAGGGAATCCTTAGACTGTGCCATGGCATTACAGGAACTGGTGCGCATGGGCGTTTCCAATATCATCACTTTTGATGCCCACGACCCACGTGTCCAGAATTCCATCCCAAGAACCGACTTTGAAACAGTTCCCTGTACCTACCAGTTCATCAAAGCCCTGGTTCGCACCGTACCGGATCTGGTCATCGACAAATCCCAGATCATGGTCATCAGCCCGGATGAAGGCGGTATGGGACGTGCAGTGAAACTTGCCAATTATCTGGGGGTAGACATGGGCATGTTTTATAAGCGCCGGGATTACACCCGCATCGTGAACGGCAAGAATCCCATCATTGAGCACCAGTTTTTAGGCACCGATGTAGCCGGTAAAGACGTGCTGATCATTGATGACATGATCTCTTCCGGTGACAGCATGATTGATGTAGCAAAAGAATTAAAGAGCCGCAAAGCCAGAAGAGTATTTGCTTTCTCTACCTTTGGACTGTTCACCAACGGTCTTGCCAAGTTCGACTCTGCATATGATCAGGGTATCATTGACAATGTATTTACCACCAATCTGGTATACCAGACACCCGAACTGTTGTCGAGACCTTACTACGTGAATGTGGATTTGAGCAAGTACGTGGCGTTGATCATTGATTCCCTGAATCATAATATTTCACTCCATGAACTGCTGTCTCCTACCAACCGGATCAACCGTCTGTTAGCCGAACATGAAAAACGCATAAAATAAAAACAGCAAAAAGAGAATTCTTCTCCTGCTCAGGAAAAGAATTCTCTTTTCTTCTTTACACCTTTTTCATCACGACTCGCCTGGAAGATACGTCATAAACCGGCTTCCACGTTCTGCGAAGAATGCTTCTGCCTCTTCTATAGTCATCGTATACTGACCCTGAACCGGATCATACAGCATAATATGACCAGTATCATATCCCACAAGCAGCACCGCTGTCTGCTCTCCTGTCACTGCCAATACCGGTGAACCAGTATTAATGTAGTAAAGCAGCCAGGATACCTGACTTCCCTGCAGGTCACAGAATTTGCTGTTCAATTGGCTTTCCAGAACCGCCTCCGGTGTCTTACCAGCCTGCAGCTGTGCTTCTACTTTGTATCGACGCACCTGATCCTGCTCCAGCAGGATTTTCATGCAAGTGGCAAGGGTATCTTCTTCTGTTTCCGCTTTCAGTTCCTCAATGGGCAATGTCACATACAAATCTCGCAACTCCTTGTTCCAACATTGTCTCATGTCTGCGTCTCGGACCACACCTGCCATATCCACGACTGCTCCAATGGCTTCCGATGCGGTATCACAGACTGCCAACAGCCTGCCTTCTCCAAATGCATAATACAATCCGGTTTCCGTCTGTTTCCATGTAATATTGGGGGTTTTCAGATTTTCCAGTATCAAAAGGGGCAATGCATCTGATACACTGTACCTGCTCAATCCCAGTGATGTAGTCCCTTCGATGACCGCCTCTGTCAGTTTCTGTCCAGTCACCCGTTTGGCAATGTTTGCATAGACTCCAGTGGTGACTTTTTGACCGGATAGCAGCTTTTCTCTGCCAGTCTCCCGATACACCCCATCTACCTCTTGTCCCATGGTCATGGCAATATAATTGTCATAGGTATCAATCTGGAGAATTTTCCGATCATCATCGGTGTACTCCCGTACCAACTCTCCTTCTGGACTGACGATGCAAACCCGATCACATGGATCCACCACGCTGCCATCTGCCGTCTTGCCTGTCTCTCCCGATTCATTGACCCCATAAACCAAATCTGACTCAATAAATCCAGCCAGCACCACAGTTCCTTCTTTTGGGAAGATATCTCTGATTTCTCCAGTGTCCATGTTCAGCTCACAGATCACTTCCGACTGTTCCTGACCGTTACCAGTTTCCCATGCCATCCGGTTCCCGGCAGGATTCACACAATAATGCCCCTTTCTCAGTTCATCCTGCACCACCTCTGACTTCCCGTCTGTCAGGGAAATCCGATATAGCACAGAACCAAGCAGCAAATAACACTGGTCTGCTTCATTGATGTATTCCACATCACCAAAATGAGCTTCCAGAGTTTTTCCAAACTCTTCTACCGGCAAATAAAACAACAATTCCAATACCATTTTGTTGTTTGCTGTAGTATGGGTTCCTTCTGTCTCTGTTTCTTCTGTATTATTTGTCTCTTCTGCATCTTCTGTTTCTCCCAGACTTTCTGTCTCTTCTGCGTCTTCTGTCTCTCCCAGACTTTCTGTCTCTTCTGCGTCTTCTATGTCTTCCAGGCTTTCTGTCTCTTTTATTTCTTCTCCAGTCTCCTCTGTATGATACCGATAACACTGAATCTGGCAATCCCCTTCATATACACCGGCTGCCACATAGCCATACACCAGAAAATCCAGCGTTCCATCCTCTGTTGCCCGTATGATCTGCACTGCATAAGAGTCTTGCAGTCCATCCTGCCAGCCAAATACCTTTTGCAGATGCTTTTCCTTTGTATCCAGCAGCCACACCTGACCACCCTTTACAAATGCCAGATAAGTACCATTTTCACTTGCAGTCACATCGCTGTAATCTGCCCCCACACCCAAATAAATTCCATTTTCATGGAGATCGGCAGGTGCTGCCGTAAACTGTTCCGTCATATCTCTTTCATAGTCCAGAATGTAAATGTGTCCGTCTCTCACTCTGAGACAGAAGAATTCATGGACGTCAAACAAAGAACTTGTGTCGTCATCTGATTCTGACCGAATCTGATACTGGAAGGACAGGGAAATCTGGGTACTGCTCAGTTCCTGTATTCTGGTCTGCACCGCTCCCTGTATCTCAGGTGCCAGCGTCCCCCAGGTCAGCGCAGAAAATTTATTGTACAAATCCACATGAGACAAATCCTGATTGTCTCTGGACTGCCCTGTGAGAATATATGGCACCAGCACGGCCTCTGCCTGCTTTTTGTCAAATGTGGCATCAGAAAATATTCGGGCAAAGTCCATCAGCTGCACGATGTTTTCCTGCGGGCCACAATACAGTCTTGTATGGTAATACAATTCACCATATTCCTTTGTTTTCAAACCAATCTCCAACTGATACTCCTGTTTTTCTTCCAGTAGATTGGAAAAGGTCATCTCTACATGCAGTTCGCCTGTTTCTTCATCCGTCTCCCATTTTTTAACCTTACCTTCTTCCATCAATTTGCCATTGCCTGTGGCACGTACCCGGTAAGAAATATCGTTCACCTCTGCCTCATTCGGTGCAATTTGGAAAGAAAAGGTTCGTTCCACTGAAACCGGTGCGATGCTGTCCCAAAGAGATACAGTGCCCAGACGTTCTCTTGTTCCATACAAAGTATTGATGGGTTGTTTCTCCCACACAATCTGTACGACCGGCAATGTACCTGCTTCGGTCATTTCGGCATACACCGTCTCTGTCTCTGTATTCTCTCTGGGTCTTAAAAAATGCATTGCCGCCAGAGCAGCCAGAATGGTAGCCACAAATACCACTGCCACAATTCCGGTCTGCACAGGCGACCACTTTTTCTTCTTATTTGAATTGGTTGTAAATTTATACACTCTTTCTGCCAAAGTTCTCTCCTCTTTTTCAAATCCTGTTTTCTCTATTGTAGCCCGAATCCCCATAAACCACAACCGGAATTTTGCCGGGAACATGATTTTTCTGACTGCATATGCTCAAATACCGGATCAAACATAACGGTTGCGACAGTTTCTTCTGTTGCATCTGCGTCTGTAAATCTCCTGAAACAGCAAAACCGGAATGATATCCTGAATCCAGCTGTGATCCGGCCTTGACGGTGGGAATGGACGGGGTGGATGGGGTCTTGGCGGCGGAAATGGACGAGGTGGACGGGAACCGCCTCCTGGTCTTCCTCCACCTCCCGGCCAGCCTCCACCGCCCGGTCTTCCTCCGCCTCCCGGCCAGCCTCCACCGCCCGGTCTTCCTCCTCCGCATCCCGGGCAGCTTACAGCACGAAGGGATGTCTCATTTTGGCCCATTGACAAATCACTGATTTCCTCTTCTTCCAAAGCGTATAAATCCGTTGTCAACAAGGAATCGCCTTCCTGAGAAGGAGAAAGCTCCTGCATAATCCGTCTGCCGATGGCACGGCACAGCTGCTCCATTGCCCAGGCATCCGGCTGT
>ONWL01000016.1 GCA_900321525.1 uncultured Eubacteriales bacterium | reverse complement strand
ATAGGTGCGGACAACCGTTTTGGGGTTGATTTCTGCAATCCGTTTGGCTGCCACGTCTACCTTATACTGACCTACGGTCTTGCGGGTAGCATAGATCTGGCGGTTGATATTGGTCAGGCAGACTCTGTCGTCATCGATCAGGTCGATGGCACCTATGCCGCTGCGCACCAGTGCCTCTACTGTATAACCGCCTACTCCGCCGATGCCGAACACTGCCACACGGGCCTGGGCAAGACGTTCCATTCCTTCGCTGCCAAGCAGCAATTCTGTTCTTGAAAATTGATTCATGGGATTCCTCTCTTTATCATATCCGCAAAAATGCCATCTTTGATTTTGCTGCATATCCTCTCACGGCATCCTGTAGAATGATTGTCTGTTGGTGAAATATGGGCATGTACAAGAAAACTTGTGTGGCTGATTTCACATGGGTTATATTTTTGGTTACATGATCAAATCCTATGATAATTATAGGCTATTCACAATAGTAGCAATGATGGAGGATTTTGTCAACTGGCTTTTTCTGTTCTGACAGTTGTCTGAAAATATGGAAGATTCCGATAAAATGAAGCTTACTCTTGACTTTGTTTTGTGAAATTGGTAGCATAAAAATATATTGAAAAACGGTTGCCAGTGTGGAAGGAATTAGTATGTACAATTGAAAATTGTAACAAAGAACGGAGGGATAGTATGAAAATTGGAAATGGAAAATGGAGCAATCTATTTAAAAAAGAAGAGGAGACCTGGTCGGTAGGAGATGAAATCCCCCAGGAACATGTTGTGGAAAGTGGCGTGGCGCCGGAGCCGGACATGGAAAATCCGGTTCAGAATTCCCAGTGGGCACAGACTGCATCTACAGACACCGGATCAGAACAGGAGAATTCCGGATCTTCCGGGTATGTATCTTCTTTTGATATGGTAGACCAGAAAGAGGAGACAGACGGTAGTCTGGCATCAGTGCCCACAGAGAATATGCTGCCGGAGTTGCCTGTGGAGAAAGGGAAGGAAAAAAAGCAGAAACGCCCCTTTAGAAAGAAAAGCAAATCTGAGGCAACAGCAGGAGAAACGTCTAAAAAGAAGAAAAACTGGAAGGTACTCATTCCGATGACAGCCATCCTGCTCTGTCTTTTCACAGGCGCTTGCGCATTGTTGTGGACGGATTTGCCGTTTATGTTCCGGGTAAACAATGATGGCGTGCTGACTGGTTACTATGGCATTGGTGGAAGAGTAGCCATTCCGGATTCTGTGACTACCATTGGGGAAGAGGCTTTTGCGGACAGACATCTTCTGTTTTCTGTCTCTATGCCAGAGAGTGTGAAGGAGATCAAGGAACGTGCATTTGAAGGTTGTACTAACCTGAGAAAAGCTGCTTTGCCAGAGGAACTGACTGGAGTAGGGGAATATGCGTTTGCAGACTGTACCCATTTGAAACAGACTTCCATTCCAGATACCATCACCTATCTGGGCAGTGGCGTGTATCAGAATTGTACAAAACTGGAAGGGGTGACATTTCCGTCTGGTCTGACAGAAATCCCAGATGCCATGTTCATGGGGTGTGGGAATTTAAAGGAACTGTCTCTGCCGAAACATTTGGAATCTTTGGGAAGTATGGCATTGTCCGGATGCAGCAGTCTGAAAACACTGACGTTGCCAAATAGTTTGTCCTATATCGGTGGGGATGCATTTGCCGGATGCAGCAAACTGACAGAACTACAGATTCCGGAAGGAGTGACCCAGATTTATTGGAGAACCTTCCAGAACTGTACCGGATTGAAACGGGTGACCCTTTCGGAGCAGACCAGAGTGATTCGTGAGGAGGCATTTGAAGGCTGCACCAATCTGAGTCAGATCAATCTGCCAGATACACTGGTGGAAGTCGGCAACCGTGCTTTTGAAGGCTGTGATGCGTTGAAATTAGATCCATTTTTGATCAATGACACGGGTGTATTGCTGGCCTATTTGGGAGACAGCAGCACGGTGGCAGTGCCGGAACGTGTGACTGCCATCGGCATCTGTGCATTTTCCCAGAATCAGAGAATCCGCAGTGTGGAACTGCCAGGCGGCGTTACCAGGATCGGACATTCCGCCTTTTATGGCTGCACCCGCCTGGAAAGCATCACCATACCGGATGGCATGGTGCGGATCGATGCCCGTGCTTTTGAAAGCTGTGATGCCCTGACACAGATCATTCTGCCGGAGAGTTTGAAAAAGATTGGGGAGCGGTGTTTCTGCTATAGTGGATTGACCCAGGTCTATTATGCAGGAACTTCTGTAAAGTGGAAGCAGATTGAAATAGACGAAGACAATGAAGAACTGTCAGCGGCACAGATGACATATCAGTATAGAAAATAAAAGATAACAGGGAAGCCTTTCGCAGATGATAATCTGTGAAGGGCTTTTCCTGTGTAACAGGAAAATTTTGTCACCAAAAAGTGCAGCCCCCCAGAGGGAAGGGCAATTCTTTTGAAAAAGGGATTGACAAGTGGGGAAAGGCGTGCTAGAATAAAACCTATCAAACATGTAGGTTTGATATGGATTAAAAATAATACTAACACATACACATGGTGACATTGCAGCATCATATGATTTTAGAACTTGTGTAACGGAGAGGATATGGAACCGTTACGCCCTGCGGGGCAGAAAGGAAGAGACATCATGAGAGTATATGAGAAGATTACAGATTTGATTGGAAGCACGCCATTGTTAGAACTGACACACATTGAACAGGCCAATGGACTGGAAGCAAGGATTTTTGCAAAGTTAGAGTATTTCAATCCGGCAGGTAGTGTGAAGGATCGAATCGCCAAAGCCATGTTGGATGATGCAGAGGCCAAGGGGCTGATTCAGCCGGGGGCTGTGATCATTGAGCCCACCAGCGGTAATACAGGCATTGGTCTGGCAGCTGTGGCAGCATCCAGAGGGTATCAGACCATTTTGACTATGCCGGAAACTATGAGTATTGAGCGTCGCAATCTGTTAAAGGCATATGGTGCCAAGATTGTGTTGACAGAGGGAGCTAAGGGCATGAAGGGAGCCATTGCGAAGGCAGAGGAGATTGCGGCGCAGACACCAAACAGCGTCATTCCAAGCCAGTTTGTCAATCCTGCCAATCCTGCTATTCATCGTGCTACCACAGGTCCAGAGATATGGAATGATACCGATGGCCAGGTGGATATTTTTGTGGCAGGTGTGGGAACCGGTGGTACTTTGAGCGGTACAGGGGAGTATTTAAAGTCCCAGAATCCGGATGTGAAAGTAGTAGCGGTAGAGCCTGCGGGTTCTCCTGTTTTGTCCAAGGGTACGCCAGGTCCTCACAAGATTCAGGGAATTGGTGCCGGATTTATACCAGAGACATTGAATACGGAGATTTATGACGAGATTGTGACAGTGGAAAATGAAGCTGCTTTTGCAGCCGGCAGAGCCATCGCCAGAAAAGAGGGCGTACTGGTGGGGATTTCTTCCGGTGCGGCAGTGGCAGCGGCTGTAGAGCTGGCAAAGCGTCCTGAAAACAAAGGCAAGATTATTGTAGCTGTATTGCCGGATACTGGAGAACGGTATTTATCCACTGCCATGTTTGTGGAGTAATTTGCACAATCTTCTCAAGAAGAGTTCTTTTTTCAGTAGAAAAATTGTGATATGATGAATGCAGTGTGAAAGAGATTTCATGCTGCATTTATTTCGGTAGTGCGAAACCAGGAGACCAAATACACGTTTTGGTTTCCGTTGCATGGACAGGAGGAACGTATGAAGACAATTGCAAGTTTTGTGATCAATCATGACATACTGGAAAAGGGCATGTATGTGTCTCGGGTAGATGGGGATGTGATTACATATGACATTCGGATGAAGAAGCCAAACCAGGGAGATTATGTGTCCAATGGTGCATTGCATACATTTGAGCATTTGTTTGCGACTTATGCAAGAAACAGTAAGTGGGCAGACGGAGTGATTTATATAGGACCGATGGGATGCCGGACTGGATTTTATCTGTTGCTGCGGGATACGATCTCCAAGGCAGATGCCATTGTGCTGGTGAAGGAATCCTTTGCGTTTATTAGTACATTTGAAGGGGAAATTCCAGGCAGTAAGCCAATTGAGTGTGGAAATTACTTAGAACATGATCTGCCAGGTGCAAAAGAAATCGCAGCCGACATGCTGGATGTGCTGGCAGACTGGGAGGAAACAGATCTGGTCTATCCCACAGAATAAAAGACGGCAACTGTTTTGGACTCTCACAGTTACCTGAAAATCAAACGCACCGACTGATGGTATGAGCTGTCAGCCGGTGCGAAGTGGTTTGAAAAAACACTGCCGGTTACCCGTTGGTAGCCTGTGATTTCATCAAATCATATAATCATTTCCATAGCTTTCCTGTTGCTTGTCCAGAATATCCTGCAATGTAATGCTGTCTAAATAGTTGTTGATTGCATTGTGCAGTCCCTGCCAAACAAACAGCGTGGCACATGTCTCGCTGCGGGTACACAGAATTGGATCATGTTCCAGACAGGAAACCGGAGCTAGTCCGCCTTCTGTCATACGCAGAATCTCTCCCACGGTATATTGTTCCGGGGAACGAGCCAGCTGGTATCCGCCCTGAAATCCACGGTTTGTGATCAGAGCGCCGGATTTATTCAAAATCGGCACAATTTGTTCCAGATATTTTTTGGAAATATTCTGCCGTGCGGCAATGTCTTTCAATGCAATGAAACCACTCTGTCTGTGTTCTGCCAGGTCTACCATCATACGAAGTGCATAACGTCCCTTTGTAGAAATCTTCATATATCCTCCATTCTATTTTGAAGCGTAAAATACTCTTATATCCTAATAATAACATATGTTTACTAGGTTTTCAAGTGGATTTTCAGGAAAGATAGTGTCCATTACACTGGCTTCTTATGCAAAATGTTTGCAAGATGGATGGCAAAAGAAGAGGCGGTTTGGGAAATCACAGATTCCAAACCACCTTATGTAATGGTATTACGCTTCTGTCGTGTCTACCACAGGTGCATCCGGTGCATTTTTTTGAATGGATGCAATTCCGTTTAAACATCCGGCTTTGGCCTTGTATCCCTCACCTACTGCAATGATTTGTCCATTGGTGGCTTTCAGGCGGAAACGGTATTCTCCGGCTTTGTCTAGATATACTTCGAATTTTGGGTTCTTGGCAGTTTCATATCCTTCTACCGTCTGGTCTTCGATGGCTGCAACAGGCGCATTTTTTTTCACACTTTCTACTCCATTTAAGCAGCTTTTCATTGTGGTATAAACCTCGGAAGTGGCAATGACCTCTCCATTACCCGCTTTCAGGTCAAATTTGATTCCAGTGGCAGTTGCTTTTACAATGAATTTTCCCATAGAGTTTGTCTCCTTTCCGGTGGTGACCTTGCAAGTATCGGTATGTATTTGCTGTTTCTTTAAGTATAGCATAAAATTGTCAGAAATCAACAAAAATCATTCTGTTTTTTAGAAAAGTATGGAAAATTGAATGAGAAATTTTCTGTTACATGGAAAACAGGCAATCAGAAAAACTGCCTGGAATTGTCAGCGATTCCTTTAGTATACAGGTACAGACAGGAAGTTCAACGGTTTTTTGCAAGAAAAGTAAATGTAAATAATAGAAACAAAGTGTGATGCCTGGCTTGTATTTTTGTTGCTACTGTGGTATGATAAAAAAGATAAGAATGGAGGCGATCAGGTGAGAAGAGAATTGTTTCATATGGAACGAGACGTATTAAATGTGGGGGACAGGGTCACCATAACAGAGGGAGAACTGCCCTTTTCTTACTATTATACAGTGGTACCTGCATTGGCCATGTCCGGCAATTATAAAAATCTGGAACGCATCAAATCCAGAGAGGGGGTTGTGGTGGGTAAAGAACGCCATGACAGTACCTATCATATCTATATTGAATTTGAAAAATGAGCAAGTTGTGTTTGAAATAGGAGGAATAAAAAATGAGTGATTGTACACATGATTGCAGCTCCTGCGGGCAGGAATGTGCAGACAGAGGCAAACAGAGTTTACAGAAGGCACCCAATGCAGGAAGCCAGATCAAACATGTCATTGGGGTAGTCAGCGGAAAAGGCGGTGTAGGAAAGTCTCTGGTTACCTCTTTGCTGGCAAGTGCCATGAGAAAGAAAGGATACAAGACGGCTGTATTGGATGCAGATATTACCGGCCCGTCCATTCCCAAGATTTTCGGAGTCAGTGATCCGGCCATGGGAGTGGAAGGCGGCATCCTGCCTGTCACATCTGGGGCGGGCACTAAGATCATGTCGTTGAATCTGCTGTTAGAAGACGAAAATATGCCGGTGGCGTGGAGAGGTCCGGTGATTGCCAATGTGGTGACCCAGTTCTGGACCGATGTAATCTGGGGTGACGTTGACTATATGTTTGTGGATATGCCACCGGGCACGGGAGATGTACTACTGACTGTATTTCAGTCCCTGCCGATAGAGGGCATTGTAGTGGTGACATCTCCACAGGAACTGGTTTCCATGATCGTAAGCAAGGCTGTGAATATGGCACGGATGATGAATGTACCCATTATGGCGTTGGTAGAAAATATGAGTTATCTGAAGTGCCCTGACTGTGGAAAAGAACTTGCGGTATTTGGAGAAAGTCATGTGGCAGAGGAAGCAGACAAGCATGGTATAGCCAATTATGCAAGAATTCCTATTGAGCCGTTGCTGCCCCAGTATTGTGACAGTGGTACACTGGAACTGTTTGACCAGAACTGGTTAGATGGTGTGATGCAAACGATAGAAACCTGCTGTCCGATTTTGTAACCTGTTTCAGACAGAACCTGCGCATTGAGATGAGAAAGATGGAACAAAAAGAAGAAAAGCAAGGACCACAGACATTAAGAGAAGAAACAGAAACACAGCAATCCCAACAGACATTACAAAAATCTTATGCCGATGCCTTTGTGAAGATGGAGCGGTATATTGAATTGTCTGCTTTGCCGGAAGGTGCAAAGAAGCGGTGTCTGAAAAAAATATCCATGAAACTGCTGGCTGCCCAGACACAGGGAGAACCTTATCGCGCTGTCACCGGCGGCAATTTACAGACCTTTTGTGATCGGATGGTACTGCACTATTACAGGAATACCAGTCTGATACAAAAAGGGATGCTGTTGGCACAGGTACAGCTGTTGGCAGTGATCACAGCTGTTTTTGTGGCGTTGATTCAGTCTTTTGCAGCACCGGAGATTGGACTGTTTGGACAGGGAATTTCCATATTTCTGGTATATGGAATGGCGGTATTGGAACAGGGCGTTCAGATTGTGTTACACCGAATTTTGAAACGTCAGGTAATCTACGGCAACGACAAATGGTATCGGCATCTGGATCTGGCAGAATGGGGGATTCGTTTGGTTTGTTATGGCATATATGGAGGTATTTTGTACCTGACGCCTTTATATCGTCAGGTGACTACCCTGCCTTATATGCTGGAGTCTTTGGCAGGGGCATTCTGTATCTGGGGGGCTTGTGTGGCAATGCAGCAGTATGAGGGAAAATGGAATCCAATAGTTGGACGAGTGTTATCTAAGCTGCCTATGCCCGAACAAGGCAAAAAATGGATTGGATTGGTTTTGGGACTGCTCCTTGCAGCAGGTACTGTCTGGCTGCAAATTTTCTATTTGAAGCACCAGGGAGGGTGGGGCATTTGGCTCTGTCTGGTGTGTGCGGCATTTCTGACAGTATGGATAGCAGAGTGGTATGAACGAAGCAGGAAATAGAAACCTGTAGATGGAGGAAGCGATGCATTATGAATTGTTTCACATAGGAAGACTTCATTTTTACAGCTATGGTCTGATGATTGCAATTGGTGTGATTGCCTGCCTGTTTCTGGCAGAGAGGCGCTGTAAAAAGTATGGATTGGATGGAAATCGGATTTATTCCCTGGGGTTTGCCGGTCTGTTTGGCGGACTGCTTGGTGCTAAGCTGATGTTTTTCATCGTAGAATGGAAAGCCATTCTGGCAGATCCGTCTCTATTGTTGGATGTGGGGAATGGATTTGTGGTTTATGGTGGTATCATTGGTGGCATTTTGGCAGGATTTCTTTACACCAAAATAAAAAAACTGAATTTCTTAAAGTATTTTGATATGACTATGCCTTCTGTGGCACTGGCACAGGCTTTTGGCAGAATTGGCTGTTTTCTGGCAGGCTGTTGCTATGGCAAAGAGACAGACAGTGCCTGGGGGGTGGTGTTTCACAACACGCCCATGGCACCTACTGGTGTCAGGCTTATTCCGACACAGTTGATCTCCAGTGCAGGAGATTTCCTGATCTGCTTTCTGCTATGCATGTATGCCAGAAAGAGCAAAAAGGACGGGCAGGTGGCAGGTGCGTATCTGCTGTTGTACAGCATCGGCAGATTTTTGATTGAGTTTTTACGGGATGATCCCAGAGGGACTGTAGGAATGTTTTCCACATCCCAGTTTATTTCCTTGTTGCTGTTTGCCGCAGGTGTGATTTACCTGGTGTGTATTCAGAAGTTTGTACCTAATAAAAACGAAATAATGAAACAATGAGAGTACGGAACAGTTACAAGGCAATAGAAAATACAGAGGTTGCGTATGCGTTTTTTGCTTGTGGCATTGAATTCCAAGTATATTCACAGCAATCCGGCAGTCTACAGTCTCCGTGCCTATGCAAAGGCAGCAGGTTTGCCGGAGAACTGTCAGGTGGAATTGGCAGAATATACCATCAACGAACTGGTAGAGCACATTTTACAGCAGATTTATGAGGCACAGCCGGATGTGATCGGTTTTTCCTGCTACATCTGGAACATTACATATATCCGGCAACTGGTGGCAGACTTACAGCACATTCTGCCCCATGTACCCATCTGGCTGGGTGGACCGGAAGCGTCTTACCATGCAGAGGAATTGTTGGAAGAGATGGCAGGTGTGACCGGGATTATGGTAGGAGAAGGAGAGCGGACCTTTTCGATGCTATTGTCCCACTATTGTGAGGGGAGGCTGCTATCCCAGATTCCGGGACTGGTTTATAGACAGCAGGATGTCATTTGCAATACAGGAGAGCGATGTCCTTTTGACATTTCTGAGATTCCTTTTCTCTATACAGGATTGTCAGAATTTTCCAATCGAATCGTATATTATGAAAGCAGCAGAGGCTGTCCGTACCGATGCAGTTACTGCCTGTCTTCCATTGACAGGCGGGTACGGTTTCGCTTCATGGAGCAGGTGAAGGAGGAATTGGACTTCTTTCTGGAACAAAGAGTTGCCCAGGTAAAATTCATTGACCGGACCTTTAATGCAGACCCCAGGCGGAGTCTGGAAATCTGGCAGTATCTGACGGAACACGACAATGGTATCACCAACTTCCATTTTGAAATCTCGGCCGATCTACTGACAGAAGCAGAATTTGCAGTGTTTGGGCAAATGCGTCCGGGACTGATTCAGTTGGAAATTGGGGTACAGACCACCAATCCCGATACCATGAAGGCAATCAGGCGGCATGCGCCTTTTGCTAAAATTGCAAAAGCAGTTACACGCATTCGGCAGATGAAACGGATTCACCAGCATCTGGATCTGATTGCCGGACTGCCTTATGAGGATTATGAAAGCTTTGGCCGTTCTTTTGATGATGTATACAGGCTTCATCCAGATCAATTACAGCTTGGCTTTTTAAAGGTGCTGAAAGGCTCTGATATGTATGAAAAGGCAGAGTCTTATGGGATCGTCTGTTCGGAGCGTCCTCCTTATGAGGTGCTGTTTACCACCTGGCTGCCCTATGAGAAACTGTTACAGTTAAAAGGCATAGAGGACGTGGTGGAAACTTATTATAACAGCGGACAGTTCAAAACGACCATTGCCTATCTGGAAATATTATATCCACGCCCTTTTTTGCTTTATGAACAGTTGGCGGCATTTTGCAGGCAGGACGGTGCCCATCGTATGGCACACAGCCGGATGCAACAGTATGAGCGGCTGTTGGCATTTGTCACAGAACAGGCTCCGAAAGGACTGGACAGAACGATATTTGCCAGTGCACTGGTGCATGATTGTTATTTAAGGGAAAATTGTAAAAGCAGACCATCTTTTGCCAGGGAAGAAGGACTGGTGGATAAGGATACAGCCAGAAACTTTTACCAGCAGGAAGCAGTGGCTCATCAGTATCTGAACGGATATGAGGAGTACACCAGTAAGCAGCTGGCTAATATGACGCATTTGGAGCAGTATCCGGTGGATGTGCTGCAGTTACAGGCAGGAACGGTTTGTAGGAAGCCGGTGACATTGTTATATGACTATCGGAATCGGGAACCATTTCACCATGACGGAAGGGTATGGAATGTGACATCTTTGGTAAAATAAAAGGTGATTGGGGAAGGTGCGAAACCGTTACAATCAAGGAATAATGGAAATGATATGTTAGAAGAATACATTGCAGTGGATTTGGAAACCACCGGTTTGTCTCCGAAAAAAGATTGCATCATTGAAATAGGGGCAGCGCATGTGCAAAATGGAAAGTCAGTTGGACGGTTTTCTACACTGATAAAACCAAAGTGTATGATTCCGGAACGAATTGTGACACTGACTGGTATCACAGAGCAGATGACGGCAGATGCACCCACATTTCAGGAACTGTTGCCGGAACTGATGGCGTTTTTTGGTGAGTTGCCTTTGGTGGGACACAATGTGTTATTTGATTACAGCTTTTTAAAGAAAGAGTTTGTAAATAGAGGATTGCCTTTTGAAAAATATGGTGTGGATACGCTCAAACTGTGTCGGCAATTTCTGCCGGCGGAGCAAAAGAAAAATCTGGCAGAGGTTTGCTCCTGTTTGCATATTGCACCGGCAAACTATCATAGAGCACTGGCAGATGCGGAAAGTGCCGGATATGTACTGGAAGTATTAAAAAATCGTTATATGGCGGGGCATGTGGAGGCATTTACTCCAAAATTGTTGAATTTTACAATAAAAAGGGAGCACAAAATCCAAATTCGGCAAAAACAGTACTTGATAGATTTTGCAAAATGGCATAAAATAGATGTGCCTGTAGACATAGATGCACTGACACGCAGCGAGGCATCTAGGTTATTGGATCAATGGATTGGAATGTATGGTCGAATAGCTGGACATCCAAAGAGGTGAAGAGATGTTAAATGTAAAAGCAACAAAGAAAACAAGAGTTATCACACTGGTCATTGTCATACTGGTGCTGGTAGCAATGGTTGGTCTGCCGATCATATCGGCGGTTTTTTCCGTATTGTAGCGGTTGTAAAGGCCAGAGCGGAGTTTTTGAAGGAGAGTCATTGAGAGACCAAGTCATTCAGAAAATGACATTGTAGTGCGCATATGCGCGGAAAGAGGCGAACTATGAAGAAAGCAAGCGTGATTCTGTCTGTACTTCTGATCTGTATCTTGTCTGCTGCCTTTGGGGGAGCGGCTTATGCAGATATGGTATTGCCGGATGCAGGTGTGTTGCCGGAAGGTGTGACACTGGCAGGGGAAAGCCTGGGTGGTTTGACAGAAGAGGAAGCTACGAATAAAGTATTGGAATATGCCAATACACTGTTGGGACGTACCATTACCCTACAGTTGGCAGATCACACATATGATTTGTCCATGGAAGATTTGGGCGTATACTGGGAGAACCAGAATGCAGCAGATGCACTGGATGATGTAGTGATGGAAGGCAATGTCATCTCCCGTTACAAGAAGATGAAGGATGTGGCATACAATCCGATAGAGATTGATGTCAACCTGTCTTTGGATGAAGAAGCACTGGGACAGCGCGTGGCAGAGTATGTAGCTGCCAGTTCTGTAGAAGCAGTAGAGGCTGGTCTGGCGAAAACAGCAGAGGGATTTTCTGTTGTGGAGGGTCAAAACAGTGTGACATTTGATGCGGCGGAAGTGACACAGGCACTTATTTCTTATATCAATAACAGCGGTGATACGGAACCTCTGGTATATGACGCCAGACAGATCATTACCGAGCCTACCCATAAGACAGAAGAATATAGTGGATTCCGTGGGGATGTGCTTGGTCAGTATACAACAATATATGATTCGAAACAGCAGACCAGAAGTCATAACATTCGTCTGGCTGCCGGTTTGATCAGTGGTCATGTATATCTGCCGGGAGAACAGTTTTCCATTTTGGAATTAATCAATCCGGTGACAGAAGAAGCGGGATATATGAAGGCAGGTACATATGCCAACGGACAAGTAATAGAAGATATTGGCGGTGGTATCTGTCAGATGGCCACTACCATTTATGATGCGGCTCTTCGTGCAGAGATGGAAATCACAGAACGCAGACCTCATTCTATGGTAGCGGCTTATGTGCCGTATGCCTGGGATGCCATGATATATGCACAGGATGGAAGAGATTTTAAATTTGTAAATAATACGGATTATCCCATCTACATCGAAGTAGGAGTGTCTGAACATAGTATAAAGGATTCAACAGGAGACAGTACATTGACTGTATGTATATATGGGACAGAAACCAGACCGGCAAATCGTAGAATTGAATTCCGCTCTGAGACACTGGAAAAATCCTGGTCCAATCCAATTTATACAACCCAGCGTAATTATAGTCTGGGCGAGCACGAGATCAGAGAAGTAACGGCGGCCCATCCAAAGGTAAGCGCAAGGTGTTGGAAGGATGTTTATGTGGATGATGTACTGCAGGAGACGATTCTAATCAATGAGAGTAAGTATCGAGAGGGAAAAGGTGTAATAGACATCGGAAGTGACATTACCTTTGATGCATGGCCAGTGCCAGGGGAAGATGGCTGGCCGGAGATTTATCAGGATGTCAACTGGACCAGTTCTATTGAAAAAGCAAAGACAGAAAAGAAGAAACAGGCAGATGCGGCTGCATTGGCAGAGGCAGAGAGTCGGAAAGCCGCAGAGGAATCTGAAGCAGCTGCACAGGCATCAGCCACACTGGCTCCGGAAGCGGAAGCACCTGCACCGGAAGCACCTGCTGAGGCAGAAGCACCTGTGGCACAGTAATACAGGTATAAACAAGATAGAAAACGATACCAACAAAAGGAGTCACATGCAGCAGGGGAAAGTTCCATATAATATATTAAAAAGAAGTGTAATACGACCAGTGCTGGGAAGTCCGAAGGGACTTCCCGGCAGCGGGTTAGACAGCTCCGTGTTTTCTTCAGGAAAGGACGGAGTTTTTGTTATGACAGCCAATCCTGTCATAGTGACAGGGGCAGATGGCGTCTATTATGGGGTACACCGTTGTCTGGCAGATTTATATGCAGCGGGGGCAGTGCCTGTGGGAATCGAAGATGTGGTGCTCCTGCCGGTAGAGACAGAAGAAGCAACGTTACAGCATCTCATGAATATGTTGCGTTGTGTTTGTGAAGAAGCCGGTGTTCCGATTTTAGGCGGACATACCACCGTATCGGCAGCGGTGACCAGACCGGTGATCACATTGTCTGGGGTAGGCAGAGCAGAGGCAGAGCCGGAAAT
>ONWL01000067.1 GCA_900321525.1 uncultured Eubacteriales bacterium | reverse complement strand
TCTGGGCATTCCAGAGTTTGGCACAGACTTTGCTATGGGCATGTTACTAGATACCAAGCCCCAGCATTTTTCTGATCTGGTGCGAATTGCAGGACTGTCCCACGGAACGGACGTATGGTTAGGCAATGCCCAGACTTTATTACAGGAGGGCAAAGCAACCATCTCCACCTGTATCTGTACCCGTGACGACATTATGATCTATCTGATTGGAAAGGGCATGGATAAGGAGGAGTCCTTTACCATTATGGAAAGCGTCCGAAAGGGAAAGGGATTGAAGCCGGACTGGGAGGAAGATATGAGGGCCCACGATGTGCCGGACTGGTATATTTGGTCCTGTAAAAAGATCAAATACATGTTCCCGAAGGCACATGCGGCGGCATATGTGATGATGGCATGGCGCATTGCCTATTGTAAGGTGTTTCATCCGCTGGCATACTATGCCGCATTTTTCAGTATTCGTGCCACCGGATTTACTTATGAACTCATGTGTCAGGGCAAGGCAAAGTTGGAAGCTCATATGGCAGATTATCAGAAGCGGAAGGACACTTTGAGTCAGAAAGAGGAAGTGACCTACAAGGATATGCGTGTGGTGCAGGAAATGTATGCCCGTGGGTTTGATTTTGTGCCAATTGATATTTACAAGGCAAAAGCACAGCGGTTCCAGATTGTAGATGGAAAGCTGATGCCTTCTTTTGCGGCCATTGACGGTCTGGGAGAAAAGGCGGCACAAAGTATTGAGGAAGCAGCTTCCTTTGGAAAGTTTTTATCTTTGGATGATTTCAGAGAACGGGCAAAAATCAGCAAGACCATGATTGACAAGATGGTAGAGCTTGGCATTCTGCAAGGACTGCCCCAGTCCAACCAATTGTCTTTGTTTGATGCATTGTAATTGCAGTCTAGGGAAAGAAACAGAACTGGAGCAGGGAATCCATCTGGTCAAACTTTGTGTAAAAAAAGCTTGTGTATGTCCGGATTTTTTTGTATGATATGTATAACCGTTTGCGCATGAAGATCATTGTCGGAAGTGCTTTTTGACAATAGATTGCATGCAGAACAGAAGAAGGAGGAATGTGGAGTGGGAATTTTGTCAGACATATTGAAAGGAAAGGGTGAGACGTTGCTTGCTCCTGCTGATGGAATTCTGCTGAGCGTGGAAGAACTTCCTGATCAAACCTACGCCAATGGATTGTTGGGAGAGGGCATTGCGCTTCAGATGAAAAGCGGAACCATTGTGTCACCGGCTACCGGCAAGGTGACATTGGTGATGCATACAGGACGCGCCATCTGCATTCGGACAGAATCTGAGGCAGAGGTGATTTTGCATGTAGGGTTAGATGTAGCAGAGAAAGAGATTCCTTATGAAATTTTTGTAGAACAGGGGCAGGAGATTGAAGCCGGTGATGTGATCATGCAAGTGGATTTGGAAAAGCTGGTTGCATCAGGTGGATTGCCGATCATTCCTGTGGTGATTGCCAATTCAGAGAAGTTTACTTTATCAGAACCGGAGGAGGAAGTGGTAAAAGCCGGCGATCCGATACTGGTAGTGAAACGAAATAATAAAATATAATGCATTTTTCCGCCAGCCGTGGCTGGCGGATTTTATATGTATGCAGAGTGGAACTATGGGAGGCGTAGATTGATAGCAGGATACAGGAAGTTGTATGAAGAAAAGTTGCAGGATATAGAAGGAATCGGAATGGTGTACCGACATGAAAAGACGGAAGCCAGAATTTGTGTGGTGTCTTGTCCGGATGTACAAAAAACCTTTCAGATTGCCTTTCCTACCATACCGGAGGATGATACAGGCGTAGCACATATTGTAGAGCATGCAGTGTTCTGCGGTTCCCGGAAGTTTCCGGTAAAGGATGTATTTGCAGAATGTGAAAAGGGGTCTGTGCAAACTTTTTTAAATGCCATGACCTATCCGGATCGAACAGTCTTTCCTGTTGCCAGCTGTAATGAGACGGATTTTCGCAATTTGATTCATCTGTATTTAGACAGTGTATTTTACCCCCTTTTTTATGAAAAGAAAGAAATCTTTCGACAGGAAGGCTGGCGGTATGAGTATGATCAGACAGAACAGACTTTGACCGTCAATGGCATCGTATATAATGAAATGAAGGGGGCCTATGGCAGTGCAGATGCCATCTTTTGCAGAGAAGCAGAACAGGCACTGTTTACAGATACCATCTATTCTCACGATTCCGGCGGGATTTGTCAATCGATTCCGGAATTGACTTATGAAGCATTTTGCAGGTTTCATCAGAAGTATTATCATCCATCCAACTGTTATATCTATCTGTATGGAGATATGGATTATGCAGAAATCTTAGAATGGATGGACCGGGAATATCTCAGCCAGTATGAAGCAGGAGAGTCGGTAGAGTTTGATTCCCTGCCGCAATCAGATGGAGGCTGGAAGCGACTGTATATTCCGGTACCGGCAGAGGAGGAAGTGGATATAGAGACACAGAGTGCCTATCTGTTACAGGTAAAGGCTGGCTCTCCCCTGGATTTACAGACTGCTGAGGCACTGGATATTTTGTCAGAGGTGGTAGCAGAGGTATCCGGTGCGCCACTGAAAAAGGCATTGATCGAAGCCGGCGTCGGACAGTCTGTTAGCAGTACTTATGACTGTGAGACAGTATGTGCCTCATGGTCCATTGAAGTGCAGGATGGCAAAGGGGGACAGTTGGAGCGGTTTTGGCAGGTGATTCGGGATACTGTCACTTGTTTGTGCGCAGAAGGTCTGGACAAGGACAGTTTACTGGCAGCTATCCACATGCGGGAATTTTCCATTCGGGAAGGGGAATTTGACAATCCACCAGGGGTAGAGTATGGATTACAAATTTTAAACAGTTGGATTTACAAGGAGTCACAGGCGTTTTTGTGGCTGAAACGGCTGAAAGTCTGTGAACGTCTCCGTCAATTGGTGGATACCGGGTATTTTGAAACATTGTTGGAACAGGTATTGCTGCATGCCACAGAAGGGGTACTGGCAGAGATGGTACCGGTGGCTGGACTGGCAGAGAAAGCAGAACAGCAGGAAGAGGCAAAACTGGCAAAGATGCTTTCCTCCATGTCAGAAGTAGAATTACAGCAGCTGCAAAGGGCAAATGAACGACTATTTCAGTATCAGAACACGCCCGATGAACCGGAAGTATCAGATTGTATTCCCAGACTGAAACTGTCTGATCTGAGCAGGGAAAGCGTACGGCTGTACAATGAAGAGGTGCAGATTGGACAAAATCTTTGCGTCTGGCATGACATTCCTACCAATGGCATTATTTATTGGAGATGTCATTTTTCGTTGACTGATTTGACAGACAGGCAGCTGCATTTGCTTGGAGCAGCTACGGCAATGCTGGGCGGTCTGGGAACAGAGCAGCATCGTTATGAAACCTTATCTTCGCTGGCGCGTCTTTATACAGGCGGTATGTCTTTTTACATAGAAACGTATGCAGATAAAACAGATGGTGATGCTTTTACCCCGATGCTTGCAGTGGATATGCGTGTATTAGAAGGGGACTTTGGGAATGGATTGGCACTGATTCAGGAGATCCTTACATCCAGCCGGTTTTCTGACCAAAAGCGGTGGAAGGAATTGTTGCTGCAATTGCTGACTCGTATGAAACAGGATCTCCAATATGACAGTGGATACTATGTGAGAAAACGTGTGATGTCCTATTTTGCTCCACAGGAGAGATTATTAGAGCAGATCAATGGACTGTCTTTTTATGAAACTCTCCGGCAGTGGACTACCTGTTCAGAAGAAGGACAGGCGCAGTTAGCAGAGGAAATGGGGAATGTATTACAGTCTGTGTTAAACGTGGAACATTGTATCTTGGATGTGACGGCATCCAAGCGGGGGCTGGCAGAGGTAACAAAAGAAATGGAACAGTTTTTCTCTACTTTATCAGAAAAAGGATATGTGGTGTCTGACCATATGTCAGCACAAAATATGGGTATAAATTACTTACCAAATGAGAATTCTTCAGAAGGAGCGTTGCCTGCAATGGGGGCATATATGGAAAAGAATTCTGGTGTGGTCAATGAAGCCTTTCTGTTACCAGGCGGCGGACAGCATACAGCCTTTGGCGGCAGTTTCAAAAAGGCAGGATTTTCTTATACCGGTGTGTTGGATGTGGTAAAAAATATTTTGAACACCGAATATTTGTATCAGACTGTTCGGTTAAAAGGGGGCGCATATGGCTATGGATTCCGCTTGTATACCATCAGTGGTAATTTGCTGTTTTACTCTGACGAGGATCCAAACTGCAAGGAAACCTTTGCGGCATATGAACAAGCGGCAGAGTATATTTCACAGTTGCCTCTTACACAAAAAGAACTGGAACCTTACCTGATTGGCACCATTGGCATGGAAGACTTGCCTTGTAGCGCCAGACAGCAGGGGGAGCAGTCATTCAACGCCTATATGAATGGATTTGGAGAAGCAGATTATAAACAGGAGCGGGATGAAATATTTTCTGCCACAGTAGAGCAGATACAGGAGATGGGAACGATGCTTGCAGCTGTTTTCAAGAACGGGTATCGGTGTTGTTTTGGAAGCAAAAAAAAGTTGGAGCAGGCAGGGGAATTGTTTTCTGTGCTTCGGAAAATAGGTTAGGTGATTGCAAAACGCATAAACATTCAAACAGGATGCCTGCGTACGCAACATGTCTTTCGAAGACACGCTTTCGCTTCGGTGAAAATCGCAACGGATACGAAACTTTTTGTTCGCTTTCTAGCTCCAAAAAGTAAGTACCGGCGTTTTCAAGAGTCTTCTTAAGACATGTTTGCCTCCCTGGGCATCCTGTTTCGAAAGTAATTGGTGAAATTTTGCAATTGCCTAAAGATAAGGAGGATGAAGACTGATATGAAATTTGTACATTTGTCGGATTTACATATTGGTAAGATGCTGCATGGTTATTCTTTGAAAGAGGATCAGCGGTATATTTTACACCAGATTGTAGAGCAGGTACAGCGTCTCATGCCGGATGCAGTGGTGATTGCAGGGGATGTGTATGATAAGTCTGCGCCTTCCGGGGAGGCGGTGAGTCTGTTTGATGAGTTTCTCACAGAGCTTTCAGAAGTGAAACCGGCACCGGAAGTGATGATCATTGCTGGAAATCATGATTCCATGGATCGTTTGAATTATGCAGGTACTCTGTTAAAAAAGCTCCATCTGCATTTTGCCTGTTATCTACCGAAAACCACAGAGGAATATTTGCAAAAGGTGACTTTGCAGGATGGGTATGGAGCAGTGGATTTTTATCTGATGCCTTTTTGTAAGCCGGGCTATGTACGACAGTTGTTTCCGGAGGAGACGATTACCGATTATCATTCTGCCATTCAGGCAATGATTGACAGGGAGCAGATCAAATCAGATCATCGCAATGTATTGGTATCTCATCAGTTTTATACCAGTGGAACAGAAAAACCAGAATGCTGTGATTCGGAACTTCCTTCGCTGAATGTAGGAGGACTTGACAATGTAGATGTTTCCGCAGTCCGTCAGTTTGACTATGTGGCCCTTGGACATATTCACGGGAGGCAGCGGATCGGAGCGGATCATATCCGCTATTGCGGTACGCCATTGAAATATTCTGTCAGTGAAAGCAGACATCAAAAATCTATGACAGTGGTAACATTGGGAGAAAAAGGAACGGCGCCTGTCATAGAGGAAATACCGCTCCATCCACTGCGGGATGTACGCACCATTAGAGGTGAGTTTGCAGATGTCATTGTGATGGACCGGTCAGAAGATTACATCAGTGTGACGCTGACCGATGAGACAGAAATGGCCTATCGTCCAGTGGAACAGTTAAAGGAGCGGTTTCCCCAGCTACTTGAAGTCAATGTGGACAACACCCGAACCAGAAGCCGGATGCAGCCCACAGAGACGATGGGTGTGTTGCAAAGTCCCATGGAGCTGTTTTCACAGTTTTACAGAGAACGGCATGGTTATGGGCTGAATGCAGAGCAGGAATCCTATATACAGGAGATTCTGGATGAGATACAAGAGGAGGTGCGCACATGAAGCCATTGAAACTGACCATGTCTGCCTTTGGTTCTTATGCAGGGGTGGAAGTGATTGCTTTTGACCGGGTGGATCGCGGTATTTTTTTGATTACAGGAGATACCGGGGCAGGGAAAACCACCATATTTGATGCCATTGTCTATGCGCTTTATGACGATACCAGCGGTGGGAAGCGGGATGGAGATATGATGCGCAGTCAGTATGCTCTGCCAGATGTGGAGACTTATGTGGAACTGACATTTTTGTGCAGAGGTGTACCATATACCATCCGGAGAAATCCCAATTTTACACGAACCAGCAAGCGAAAAGATGCAGAAGGAAAGGTGAAGCTGACAGAGCAAAAGGCACGGGTGGCGCTGATCATGCCAGATGGCACAGAATGGCCGGGAAACCGTACTGTGATCAATCAGAAAATAGTAGAACTGATCGGTCTGGATCGTGCCCAGTTTACCAAGACAGCCATGTTGGCGCAGGGAGATTTTATCGAACTGTTACAGGCAAATTCTGATGAGCGAAAGAAGATTTTTTCCAAAATATTTGATACCCGTCTGTATCAGACCCTGCAAAATAAGCTTTCGGATCGTGCCAGTGTACTGCGTCAGGAACTAGAGGTACTGGAAACTGAAGTGCAATCAGCTTTCCGGCAGATTGAAGGGATTGCGGAAACCGGTTATGAGACAGAATGGCAGGAATTGCTGTCTCAGTCACAGACCAGGCGGCAGGAGTTGGTTGCACTGGCAGAACAGGTCAATATGGAACTGACCCGGTTTCAGGCACAGCAAAAAGCAGAACAGGCACGACTGGAGGAACAGCATAAACAGGCACTGCGCAGAGAAGAACAGGGCAGACAAATCAATGAACACTTTGCTGCACTGCAGCAGGCAAAGCAGGCAAAGGCAGAATTGGATGCCAGGCAGGGAGAGCAGCAGGCACGAAGGGCGCAGATCAATGGGGCGCGTCGTTGTCAGGAAGTGATCGGGTACGAAACTGCATACCAGAAAGGTAAGCAGGAAGTTACCAGTCTGGAACAGCAGTTGACCGATAACAAAAAGACGTTTCAACAGGCACAGCGTCAGGCTGAGACAGCAGAAAGACAACAGGCTGCCTGTGAAGCAGCTTATAAGCAGGAGTATGCACCACTGCTGCAAAAGCGGAATCGGTTGCAGGAAATGGAACCATTGTTTTTGCAATTGGAACAGGAAAAAAACAACGTACAGGCAATCCGGAAACAGCAAAAACAGTTGGAACAGGCACAAGCAAAATATATACAGGATGCCAGACAACTGGAGCAGGAAAAGCAAACTGTATTTGAAGCTGAAAAATTGGAGTATTAAAAAAGTAGAATGGGAAACCGCGCTGAAAGCCAGAAACCAGTCTGTGGAGCAGGATAATAGAGCAACAGCCCAGTACAATACGCTTTCTGACATATGGGTACAGGAACAGGCCGGAATTCTGGCAGCAGATTTGCAGGAAGGGATTCCCTGTCCGGTATGTGGTTCTCTGACTCATCCAAAGAAAGCAGCATGCAGTCAGAAAAATATCTCCCAGGCACAGGTGGAAGCTGCCAGAGCTGCCAGTGAGCAGGCACGTCTGTTTCGTGAGAAGCAGGAAAAGGAATTTGCATCTGTCAATGATGCATATCAGGAATTGACCGGACAGATTCGCAGTGAAGGTAGTGAGATCACCGGCAGTAGGTATGAGCCTCAGGAAGCAGACATTGCTGTTTTTTACCGTGACGTAAGAGAGATGGGAGACCAGTTGAAGCGGTTGGAAGAGCAGTTGAAAGTGGCAAGGAAAGATGTGGCATTTTATCAGCAGGGGCAGCAGACCAGAAAAAATCAGGAAGAAAAACTGCAACAGATATCCATAGCACAGGATACCATACAACAACAGTTGACAGAGGTTTCTGCACAGGCAGGTGCAGCACAGGCAATGGTGGCATCCATTCAGGAACGGCTGGTGTATCAGGAGACACCGGAAGAAACGCCTTCTCCGATCACCCAGTCAGAAGCTGTCCAAAAACAGCAGGGGATTACAGAAAGCCTGCATCGTTTGGATGTAGATCTGGAACGGACACGCAGGCAGGCAAAGGAGTGTGCAGAGTATCAGAATAAATGGGCAGGAAAGGTAGAAACCAGTGAAATCCAATTGATCAAATGCAGGGCAGAGTATGAAGCAGGCAAACAGGCATACATGCAGGCTTTGGCAGAACATGGATTTGCGGAAGAGGCGGTGTATCAAAGCAGCAAGCGGACAGCGGCAGAACTACAACAGCTAGAAGAAGACTGCACTGCTTATGAAAATGAATGCGGCAGAATACAGGAGCGGATAGAACATCTGCAACAGAAGACAGCCGGAAAACAGCCGGTGGATTTACAGAAGTTAGGCCAGCTGACCGGAGAACTGGAAGGAAGACGGAAGCAGACAGAGCAAAGCATCAATCGGCTTGGCAGTATGATAGACGGGAATAACAAGCAGCTGACACAATTGAAAGAAAAGGCAGAGGCTGGAAAGAAGCTGGGAAAACAGTATGATATGGTTTCTGATCTTGCCCGAACGGTAAGTGGCAATCTGGTGGGCAGTGGGCGGATCGGACTGGAAACTTATGTACAGAGATATTATTTTCAGGAAGTATTGCAGGCTGCCAATCAGCGTCTGATGCAAATGAATGGCAGACAATTCCTGCTGCAATGCCGTAGTTTAGATCACCTGGCAGGCAATACCAATGTGGGATTGGATATAGATGTCTATAGTCTTGTGACGGATTCTGTTCGGGATGTGAAAACATTATCCGGTGGAGAATCTTTTATGGCAGCGCTGGCAATGGCTCTTGGCTTATCCGATGTGATTCAGGGCAGAGCCGGGGCGGTACAGTTGGATACCATGTTTATTGATGAGGGATTTGGTTCTCTGGATGAAGAATCGAGAGGACAGGCCATTGCTATTTTGAATCAGCTGTCAGATGGAAATCGTCTCATTGGCATCATTTCTCATGTAAGAGAATTGAAAGAACAGCTGGATCGACAACTGGTGGTGAAGAGGACGAAATCGGGCAGTCAAAGCAGTTGGAAGCTGGAGTAGCAGAGGGTAAATCATGCATGTAGGCAATTGTGAAACTATGATACTGGACGTGTTCGTCAAAACTTTATTTGAAAAATGTAAATATTCATGAGTTACTATTTTGCGAAGGTTTTGCGAAGCAAAATCCTGAGTCTTGCAGGCAAAAACACAAACGACAAAGTCGATTTGGAATGGATTTTTGCCCGTAACTGTGAGGGTACTAAAAAGTTACTAAAAAACACGTTCTTTGTGACAATAAGGCTCTGGGAGGAAAAAGGATATGGATTTTCAAAAGGCAAAGAAGTTGGTGCGCCTGATGCAGGTAAGCATTGTGGTCATGGTATTGATCGTGGTGATCGTGGCACTGGTATGGTATTTTGGATAATAGGTAATTGCAAAACTCTGTGAACAGAGCAGAAAACAGCCTGCACATCAGAAAATTTTCATTTGAAAAACTCTGTGGAATGCCGTTACTTTTTTCGAGCGTTAAGCGATAAAAAATATTAGTACCGTTGCATGAAACCGAAGCGAAAGCGTGTTTTTCCAATAGAAATTTTGATGAAAGGCGTTCGTTATCACGGTTTTGCAATTGCCCAATTTTGGATAAAAATGAAAGGGGAGCAATGGTGTATGAGACCGGAACTGGTATTGTTTGATATGGATGGTCTGATTTTTGATTCAGAGCGTCTGTTTATGGAGGCCCTTGGCGAAGTGATGGCGGAGCAGGGGTATACGCTGACAAAAAAAGTTTATGTAGAAACACTGGGGACAGCAGGAGAAAATCTGGCACGGATTATGCATAGCCACTATGGGGAAGGATATGATGTACAGAAAACCGGTCATGTTGCCAGGGAGCGGATGGACCAGAAAGTGGCGGCAGGTTGTCAGGGACTTCCCATCAAAAAGGGAATTCTGGAGTTGCTGGTGTATCTGGTGGAGCAGGATATTCCCTGTATGGTGGCATCCTCTACAAAGTCCTGCTATGTGGAACGGTATTTACAGGAAGCAGGCATTGACTGGTATTTTAACAAAGGGGTCATTGGTGGAGAAATGGTACAGCATTCTAAGCCAGATCCTGAGATCTTTCTGCTTGCCTGTGAAAAGGCAGGTGTGGAACCGGAACATGTATTGGTTTTAGAAGATTCTGAAAATGGTATTCGGGCTGCCCATGCAGGACGGATACCGGTGATCTGTATCCCGGATCTAAGACAGCCATCACAGGAGGTGGCAGAGATGGCAGAGGCAATCTTGTCCGATGGCCTGGCCGTGATAGATTATCTACAAAAATGACAGGATTCGGTTTCGTAAAAAATGCTTGTGTTTCAATGGCTTTTTACGAAACCGAAATTTGGCAAAAGACGATTGTATAAAATAAAAACATACCATATCTTGTATTCCCGTTGACATGCAGACACAAGATATAGTAACATATTCAACAGACGGCACAACATAGACATGTAAGGATGCAGTGCCAGTGAGGAATTTACATTACGGGGGATGAAGACCATGAGAATTATAAAAAGAAGCGGCATGGAAGTAGAATTTGATCTGAAAAAGATCGAATCCGCTGTTTCAAGAGCGAACGTAAGTGTAGAAGAGAACGAGCGTTTGACAGAGGAACAGCTAAAAGATATTTGCGATGCGGTACAGGAGTTCTGTCAGAACATGAGTCATTCTCCAAATGTAGAGGAAATTCAGGACTTGGTGGAGCAGGAAATTATGATGCATCAGGCGTATGCGGTTGCTAAGAACTATATTACGTATCGCTATAAGAGAGCTTTGGTGCGCAAAGCCAATTCTACCGACCAGCAAATTCTTAGTTTATTAGAATGCAATAATGAAGAGGTAAAACAGGAAAATTCCAATAAAAATCCTACCGTAAACAGTGTACAAAGAGATTATATGGCCGGTGAAGTCAGCAAAGACATTACCAGACGTTTTCTGTTGCCGGAAGATATTGTAGAAGCACATGAGCAGGGGATCATTCATTTTCATGATGCGGATTATTTTGCCCAGCATATGCACAATTGCTGTTTGGTGAATTTAGACGATATGCTGCAGAATGGCACAGTCATCAGTGAGACCATGATTGAGCGGCCAAAGAGTTTTTCTACTGCATGTAATATTGCCACACAGGGCATTGCCCAGATCGCCAGTTCCCAGTACGGAGGACAGAGCATTACTCTGTCTCATCTGGCACCTTTTGTACAGGTCAGCCGTGAAAAG
>ONWL01000050.1 GCA_900321525.1 uncultured Eubacteriales bacterium | reverse complement strand
AGGTAGATAGGGCGGAGGTGGAAGCGCAGTAATGTGTGGAGCTGACCGTTACTAATCGGTCGAGGGCTGGACCAGAGGGTCCGGTTTGAGAAGGGTAAATAAGATCGGATGAAAAAGTATTGACTGTATGCAGTTTTGAAGGTACATCATTAAATATGCGCTTCTAGCTCAGTTGGTAGAGCACCTGACTCTTAATCAGGGTGTCCAGGGTTCGAGCCCCTGGAGGCGCACTGGGAGCTTCGTGAGAAGTTCCCTTTTTTGTGTAACAGGAATTTTCTATTATGTAACAGGAAATTCTGTCACCCAAAAAGTGCTCCCCACAAAGCTACTTGCACAATTGCATGCAATACAAGAAGTGCACCTGCTCTGTTTTGTGTCTGTTTTCTATACTTAAGGAATCTAATTAAACTACAGAAAAAAGTGCAAAAATAAACATTTTCACTTAATTTATGAAGAAAATATAAAAAGTACTTGATTTTTTGAGAAAAAGTGCATATACTATACCGTGTAATAAGCAAGCGCTTCTAGCTCAGTTGGTAGAGCACCTGACTCTTAATCAGGGTGTCCAGGGTTCGAGCCCCTGGAGGCGCACTAAGGTACCGGTTTTGGGGACGCATGAGCCTCGGGGCTGGTGCTTTTTTTGTAAAAAGAATATGGGACCACACGCGCATAAAGGAATGATAAAGGGGGAAGGCAATGCAGACAGAAGATGCAAAGGGCCAAAAGAACATACTAGACTCAAGAGCATTGAGCACCATTATCGGAAAGTTGAAGGATGGTACTTTTCATGAAATTATAGATGACTGGAAATGGATTTTTTCCTATAGTAAGCGTTATAAGTGGGCAATTGCATATTATATCCTGTTGGGAATCATCAGCAGCTGTACCGGATTGATTTCTACAGAGGTCAGTAAGAACCTGATTGATATTGTAACCGGTTATCAGGTCAATAAACTTTCTTTGATGATTGCCCTGATGGTAGGTAGTACGGTGTTTGGATTGGTTTGTAATAGTTTGGTTTCCAGAGTATCCGCTAAAATTGGAATCTACATTAACAATGACATTCAGGCAGATATTTTTGATAGGATCATCGATTCCGAGTGGCTGGAATTGAGTAAATATAGAAATGGTGATTTGATGAATCGGTTTAACAGTGATGTGAATACGGTATCTTCCAATGCCATCAGCTGGTTGCCTTCACTCATCATCAATACGTTTAATTTTCTGGGTACATTTTTTCTGATGATGTATCATGACGTAGTGATGGCATTGATTGCATTGGGCAGTGCGCCATTTCTGTTGTTTTCTTCTCGAATTCTGGTAAAGCGGATGCGGGAATGCAATAAAAAAATGAAAGAGGTTAATAGCAAGTTGATGACCTTTGAGGTCGAAACATTTTACAATATAGATAGCATTAAAAGTTTTGGCATAGAAAAGCGCAGCAGTAAGATGTTACGCTGGTGGCAGTCAAAGTATAAAGATGTGAGCCTGGATTACAATATGTTCAGTATCAAAACCAATGTGGCATTGTCTGCAATTGGTTCGCTGGTACAGTTTGTGGCATTTGGTTACTGTCTGTGGCGCTTATGGGGGCATATGATTACTTATGGAGAAATGACACAGTTTTTGCAGTTACGGGGCAATCTGTCTAATACTTTTTCTGCCATGGTTGCATTGGTTCCAAGTGCCCTGACCAGTTCTGTTTCGGCACATCGAATCAAGGAAATCGTAGATTTGCCCAAGGAAAAGCATATTGTGGCAGAGAGCGATGCCATTGGACAAACAAGGGACCAGGGATACAGTGTGGAAATGACCGGTGTAAATTTTGCCTATGTGGAGAATAGACAGGTTATCGTCAACTCTGATTTTATAGCCAAGCCAAATGAAATTGTGGCACTGGTAGGTCCTTCTGGTGAGGGAAAGACCACCATGATCCGTCTGATTCTGGGACTGGTTCATCCAGAAGAGGGACAGGCAGTGCTGCGGGATGCAAAAGGAAATACCGTGGAAATGAATGCAGATCTAAGGCAGTATTTTGCATATGTGCCCCAGGGCAATACGATCTTGTCCGGTACCATTGCGGAAAATATGCGGATGGTGAGAGAGGATGCCACAGATGGGCAGATCATTGAGGCACTCAAGATTGCATGTGCATGGGATTTTGTAGAGAAGCTGCCGGAGGGAATCAACAGTTCTGTGGGAGAGCGGGGCAGAGGGCTTTCTGAGGGACAGGCCCAGCGTGTAGCAATTGCCAGGGCCATTTTGCGGGATGCGCCGGTATTGCTACTAGATGAAGCGACCAGTGCCTTGGATGTGACAACAGAGCGTGCAGTGTTGCGGAATATCATCAAGCAGCGTCCCAATAAGACATGTATTGTGACTACACACCGTCCAAGCGTACTGAATATGTGTCAGCGGGTGTATCGTGTCATTGATAAACAGGTGACAGAACTTTCGGAGGAAGAAAGCAGTCAGATGGTGATGGATTTTTAAAATGATTCTGTTTTCTGGAATTTCCATTTATTTCCATACAAAATGCAGAGGGCAGATTTGACATTCCGAAAAGTTCATGGTATAGTGAAAAACGCAAGACGGAAAAATGAAATAAAATGTAAAAAGTTGAAAATCTATATTTTGAAAAATAGAGATTATCGAATAAACAATGATAGAAAATAGGTAACTGCGAGTAGCATAAACAGTTACAAATAAAACTGGAGGGTACATATGTATTATAAAAAAATTATGGCAGTAATGTTAGCGGGGTGTTTATTATATAGCGGATGTGGCAAGAATGAAAGTGAGGAGTTAGAAACGGTAGAAAGAGTCGTTTCTACTGAGGTACCCTCCGAAGAAAGCACAGAAGGTACCATAGAATCAGAAAGTACAGAAGAGGAATCTGCATCTGAAACGGAAACAGAAGATTCTTCAAAAGAGGGAACAGAAGAAGCCTCCACTGCTGAATCTAAGGAGAAAGAGACGAAGAATGTAAAAGAAACAAAGAGCGCAGACGAAACCAAAAAGTCCAATGAGAAAGGTGCGTATTTAGAGGAATTGTTTCAGTTCCATGTGACCATTGGAAAGACAGAATATACCCTTCCAGAAGAATTCCAGAAATTTGAAGAGATGGAATGGAATTGCGACGGCAGCAAGGATATTACATTGAATCCAAGTGAATACATTGCAGATGAAGCAATTTATAAGAATAAATATCTGTTATATGTGTCTTTTGCAAACTTGGGATATGACATTTTGCCAATTTCTGAGTGTAGTGTGACATCTATTACATTTGACCAGATTGCATTCAAAGATGTCAATCCGACTATTGTACTGGCAGGCGACATTGCATACGGAAAGGCATCCTATCAGGATATCATCCAGGCATATGGAGATCCGACCACAGAAGAAAAGACAGACAATGAGACAGTACTGACTTATGGGGAAGAGGATTTCTGTAAAGTGGTGCTGACAGTCAACAAGCAGAAAGACAGATTGACAGAGATTACGCTTGTGAATTTCAATCAGGAAGAAGCAGAGCCTGAGATCAGTACAGGGACATTGGATATTGTCAAGAATTATAAGGCACCAAAGGAACTGGGCAATGACATTCAGGCATCTATCATAAAATACGATGGTGTACTGTATCAGCTTCCGGCACCAATCAGCGTATTTTTGGAAAATGGCTGGGAGTGTGCAGAAGATGCTTATGATGCAGTTGCAGGGCGTGGTAGAGCAGACATGTACTTGGAAAAAGGGAACTATCGTGTGAAGGTAGAAATTACCAATTATACGGATGAGATTCAGTATCTGGAGAACTGTTTTGTGACCTGGGTAGAATCTGAAAATACCAAGGAAGAGTTAGATGTAAAGTTGGTACTGCCGGGTGACATTACCACTGGTATGAAAGAAGAAGATATGGTAAAGGCACTTGGAAAGGTAACCTATAAAAAGGATGCTGATTCCAGTAAAGAGAAGATATTTTATGATTTGACATACGGTTCCGGTAAGATGAGATTGACGGTATCAAAGGAAACTAAAGAATTGGCTCGAATTGCTCTTTATAACCGACCGACAGAAATCAAGTAAAGAAACAGAAAAAATGGAAAAGAGTCAGAGCACCGATGTGATACAGGCACATCGGTGTTTTTTTCAAAAAATTTATTGTCAAAATGCTAAGTGTCATGTACACTAGAAGAAAGGTGTTTTCGAAAAAATTTCGAATAAAATAATTGTAACAGAAAGGATGGAAATGTATGAGAAATGTCAGTTATTATACAGAGCGGATGACAGATGAAAGTGCCATTTATCTGGAAAAGGGTACTTTTGGAATTGCAGGAGATGGAATTACAGATGATACGAAAGCCATTCAGGCAGCTGTGAAATATTTGTGGGAAAGGGATGCATACGGTGTGGTATTTTTGCCGGAAGGGCAGTATCTGGTGTCTGATACCATCTATATGCCAAAGGCCATCCGTTTGATCGGATACGGCAGGAAACGTCCTCTGATTCGGTTACAGGATCATTGTGTGCCATTTGAGGAACAACATCCGGAAGACCGGTATGGACATAAGTATCTGTTTTGGTTTACAGACAATGTACCGGAAGAAGGAGAGCCCCTTCGGGATGCCAATCCAGGTACCTTTTACAGCGGTATTTCCAATGTGGACATTGATATGGGGCAGGGGAACACCAATGGGTGTGCCATTCGTTCTCATTATGCCCAGCACTGTTTTGTGGCACATATGGAAATTCAGGTGCGGGATGCATTTTCCGGTTTTTGTGCATGTGGTAATCTGATGGAGGACATAGGGATTTATGGTGGTACATATGGTATTTATGCAGGGAAATGTTCTCCTGGATGGCCCTTTGTGATGCTGGATATGACGTTGGAAAATCAGAAACAGGCCGCCATTTATTCTTTTGAATTGGGGCTCAATGCCATCCGTACACATGTGAGAAATACACCAGTCTTTTTGCAGGTACAGAATCATTGTATGGAGAAGCTGGTATTGGAGGATTTCTGTCTGCAACAGATTTTCGATACCATTCTGGATATACCGGAAGAATCCGGCAGTCTGACTCAGCTGCATTTGCGGAATGTGTATTGTCAGGATGCGCCGATAATTGCCTGTTACAGACAGCATGGTACTGTGACAAAGGGCAGAGAAGGATATTATCATATCGAAACATATCTGCATGGATTGGTGACAGAGGAAGCAGGCGGAGAGAAACACATGGTGGAACAACTGGAACTGGAAGCTGTCTGCCAGGAGGTGTTTGGAGAGAATGCAAAGAATACATTGGCAACGGATATTCCGTCTTTGCCGCCTATGTCGCAGTGGAAGAATGTGAAGGACTATGGCGCAGTAGGAGATGGTGTGGCAGATGATACAGCAGCCTTACAGCGTGCCATTGAGGAAGCCAGTGCTGTCTTTGTGCCGGAAGGAGTTTACCGTGTGACAGATACGGTGGTCTTGTTAGAGGATACGATGTTATTAGGGCTGCATCCCATGAGTACCCGGATTGTTCTGGCGGATAATACGGAGAATTTTACCGGCTTTGAGAAAGAAAAACCGATGGTCATGACGGAGCCAGGAGGCAGAACCATCCTGTCGGGCATCGGACTAGATAGTGGTGGGCGAAATCCAAGGGCAGCTGCATTGCTCTGGCAGGGGGGTGAATCTTCTTATCTGAATGATGTGAAATTTATTGGTGGACATGGAACCATGGAAAAGGGAATTCGGGGCTGGATTTCTCCTTATAGTTTGGATCGTATGGCAGATGCGGTACCGGAGAAAAAATGGGATGGTCAATATCCAAGTCTTCATGTGACAGGAGGCGGTGTGTTTGTGAATTTATGGAGCGCCAGTCCCTATGCATCTGCTGGATTGTTTGCTGAACATACAGCTGTGCCCACTAGCGTTTACTGTATCTCAATTGAGCATCATTGCCGCAGGGAAGCATTGTTTAAGAATGTGTCCAACTGGCGGATTTTCGGGTATCAAACAGAAGAAGAACAGGCAGAAGGGCCTTATGCTCTGCCACTGGAACTAATAGATTGTACCCATGTGCGGTTTGCCACAGTGTATTTGTTTCGTACCATTTATGTGAATACACCGGCTGTGTGTGCCATGAAAGTCAGTGGCTGTCAGGATGTACAGCTGTGGAATATTCACAACTACGCTCAGATGCGCTATGTATTTGACAATGTGTGTATTGACCCTCAGACAGGTGCTCAGATGCGGGACTGGGAACTGGCAGAGCTATCTTTTGGAGGAAAAATGGTGCCGTCTAAAATAGAGCAATTGAAGCAAACAGAAACGGACGTACCGGTGCAGTTGTTTGATGGATTCCGCACTGTGGATGGCTGTTGCAGCAATAGCCAGGGGGATTTCTTCTTTCTGGACGGGGCGGATAAAAAGATTTACCGGGTGGATGGGGAAGAAGGCAGACTGTCACTTGTTTGTGAGACACCGTTTAAACCAAATGCTTTGTTTATGGACACACAGGATCATCTGATTGCAGTGGGAGAATACAGCATTCCCATAGGTGCTATAAAAGACGGAAAGGAACTGGAAAATCAACTGTCAGAAGATGCTGCGGGAAATAGCTACAGTTACTGGTACGACAGACGGGCTTATACGGTGGTGTATCAGGTGGGAGAAGAAGGCTTGTTTGACATCCGACCGGTGAAAAAGGTGCCCTGTTCTTCAATAAAAGAAGTACAAAAGGTGGCATATCCGGGAAACCGCTGGAGAGATGCCAATGACTACCTGGAAGTGATGCGGTATGTGCCAAAGGAGTGTTTTGTGGCACCGGATGGGGTGACCATTGTGCCTGATTTTTATGACCTGATGCGCACACATAGCATTGCCACAGCAAAGCCGGGAGAATGGCTGTATTGTGCAGATGAACATCATAAGCGGGTGTATGGATATCCGGTGTCAGCAGACGGCACGTTGAAAGAAGGGCAGCTGTTGGCAGAAGAAGGAGAATATGGCTGCTGTTTGGATGGAACACAGATTTATGTGGCAGACGGACATCTCTCTGTCTATGATACAAACGGTCAGCAGATCAAACGGATTCACATGCCGGTTCGCCCCTCTACCATGGCAGTAGGAGGCAGAAACAGGGATATTTTGTTTGTCACTGCAAAAGATCGGATATATGGAATACGTTTACGTTGAAAAAGTTCTTGCGCAATGGAAGAAACTTCCTTATAATAAGCTTATCGGTTGACATATGGGAAAATGTCAAGAAGGAGATTTGGGATACCATGAAAAGAAAAAACGCGGCTGTTGCCGTCTTGATGATGACACTGTCAATGGGGATATTGTCTGGTTGTCAGGGAACACTGCCACCAGATGGTTATAATTGTAAGACAGGGGCCACTTGGAACACCACCGGCTCTTATACCACATCTTCCGGAACAACCTATAGCAGCACAGGGAATTATCGTACTAGTTTAGACACAGGAGAAGGGCTGGGAAGTAACTGGTCCACATCTGCCAGTGGCATAGGCAGTTCTTCCAGTACCGGTCCTGACACTTCCATTAACTGGACCACCACACCGGGAGGCAACGGCACCACCACCAGTTCTGTGACAAGTGAGACCGATGGGACTCAGAGCGGTTCGGCAGACAGCTATATGCTGACAGAAAGCAATGTGCGGTATTACAGCGAAGAGGAGTTGGCAGGTCTGACACTGTGGGAATTGAAAGTGGCACGGAATGAGATTTATGCCAGACATGGGGTGATTTTTGGAGAGAGTGCCGTGCAGGAACACTTTAATACCCGCAGTTGGTATCATGGGACGATATCTATCAGTGCATTTGATGATGCAGTATTCAATGAATACGAGATAACCAATATTAGAGTGATTCAAAATGTAGAGACAGCAAAGGCGCAGTAATATTGCTACATATGTTTTTAGAAAAGTTTTACAGGAACCGTTTGTGACATACAGGCGGTTCTTTTTATGCGTCAGGAAAGCCTGCTATGTAGCAAAAAATTTCTGACACCCTAAAAGTGCTGTGCACAGGGGGACAACCTGGTGCACAAAGAGAAAAAGTTTTGCTTCCAATTCCTATGAGAATGATGTATATTATATCCGAATGGAAGAACAGAAGGAAAGGTGAATGTATGGCACAATTGTCTGGCAACTGTGCACAGGACAGGAAAGGATAGAAGGAAGATGACACAACAGATGAATGTCACATCAATAGAGTTAAAACAGTGGGAGAAGGGAACGTATCAGCTGGTGGACATCCGGGATGAGATGTCTTATGGGTATGGACATTTGCCGGAAGCGGTGCACATTCCGGCAGAAGAATTGGACGCAAGTGAGCAGTTAAACCGCACAGGAAAAGTGGTGCTATATTGTAAAAAAGGAGAGGCTAGTGCAGAGGCAGTGGAACAGT
>ONWL01000331.1 GCA_900321525.1 uncultured Eubacteriales bacterium | reverse complement strand
GGAAACTGCCCCATATACTGTTCACACAGTTCCTGTTCCTCTGCAATCTCCAATCCGTCAAACAAAGCCGGATCACAGCCGATCTCAAAGAACGTCTTGAGCATACTCATGTTCAATGACTTCCCAAACCGTCTGGGACGGGTGAACAAATTCACCTCTCCAGACCGGTACAGCAAATCCCGGATCAGCCTGGTCTTATCCACGTAATAACATCCCTCTGTCCGAATCTTCTGAAAACTCTCCATACCGATGGGCAGCCGCTTTTGTCTAAACCTTCCTGTCATTGATACACGCTCCTTTCAAACGGCAAGCTGTTATAGGTAATTGCGAAACTATATTACCGAACGCCTTTTATCAAAATTTTTCCTCTTTGCCTCCAGGTTACCGTCATCCACATATTTCAACTCGATGACGATTCCCATTTTCTGCATAAACAGTTCGATCACAATGTCTGCATACCCTCTGCCGCTTTCCCGGTTGGACAACACCTTCCAGTCCCTTCTATACCGCAGCAGTCCTAACAGAAATCCATGATAAAAGTTTTCCTTCAGTTCTTTCCGCACAGCCGTATCCCGGATGCTGATGGTATCATTGAGATACCCGGAAAAAATCTGCTCCACCTGCTCTGCATCCGCCTGTTCAAAGGCTTTGCAGAACTCTAACAGCCGTGTATCATCTTTCCGGACTTCCACCTGCATCCACTCCCGGATCTGGGTCATGAAAATGTTGTGAATCTCTCTGTTTGGAATGGCCAGCTGCCGCACCTTTCCCATTCCTTCCCCCCGTTTGGTCAGATAGCCAGTGGTAAACAGGACACTCCATACATGCTCGATGCTGTCGTACAGTTCCTTGTAAGTCAGTTCTTCCTTAATCTCCTTCCACACCGTTTCCCCGGCAATCAGCCGCTCAATCTCATCTCTGGTATCCGGTGTGGCCTGCTCCAACAATTTTCTCAATATATAGTTGCTGCTGGTATTGGACCAGTAGTCACTTGGTGGAATGCTTTCTTTCGCACAAAGTTTATCCACATACACGACCACATCCCAGGGACAGTACACATCTGCATCCCCAAATCGATACCCATCATACCACTCCTTGATACTGCTGTATTTCTCCTCCAGTTTATAATAAGCCAGCATTTCTTTCACTTCGGTATCTGTAAAACCAAAATAGGCATCACATTCCGGATCCGTAATGGACATGACTTTCAGATTGTTCAGCCCGGTGAAGATACTCTCCTTGGACACTCGCAGACAACCGGTGAGCACCGCAAAATACAAACTGTCATTGGTCTTTAACGCCTGTTCAAACATGTTGCGGATTAACAGGATCATCTGGTCATAGTATCCCCGCTCATTGGCTTTGGCAAGAGGCACATCATACTCATCGATCAGCACGATGGCTTTCTTACCATAGTGCTTGTATAGCAGGGTACAGAGGGTTTTCAGACTTCCCATCAGCACCGCATCGGACATGACAAAACTTTCCCTGCCGCTGGTATCTACTTCCACCAACTGTTCATACTGCTTCCTCTCCCGTTCTGTCAATTGACTACTGTCCAACAAAAACTGAAACCGCAGGGCTTCCTCCCTGATGGTGGCACACATGAGAGCACGGGCAGTGGCGTAATCCCCGCCATTGACTCCCTTCAAGCTCACCGACACCACCGGAAACTGCCCCATATACCGTTCACACAGTTCCTGTTCCTCTGCAATCTCCAATCCTTCAAACAAAGCCGGATCACAGCCGATCTCAAAGAACGTCTTGAGCATACTCATGTTCAACGACTTTCCAAACCGTCTGGGGCGGGTGAACAAGTTCACCTTGCCACACTTGTAAAGCAAATCCCGGATCAGCCCCGTCTTATCCACGTAATAACATCCCTCTGTCCGGATCTCCTGAAAACTCTCCATGCCGATGGGCAGCCGCTTTTGCGTAAACCTTCCTGTCATTGATACACACTCCTTCCTCTTGCAACCCACAATCGCATTTGCCTGACAATATATAACGTATTTTTATACTAAATGATTTACATAACATGCAATGCTATACCCAAACTATAGCAGATTCTTCCCACAAAATCAACCATTTCATACAATTTCCCGCATAAAAATAGTCAGATGACTGACCAAGACGGTTTCATCTGACTATAGTGTAACATATTTATGAGGGGGACTCAAGGGAAGGGGATGCGAATATTAAATTCTGTGCTTTAAATCTATCCGTTTGCAAGACCGTGCTTTTTCTCTCTTTATAATAACAAATGTCAAGGTACTGTCATATCCAATTTGTCTATGCCAAGGGACTGGTACTATTGACATATTTAATAACACAGGCGCTCTTTGACAAGTTTTTG
>ONWL01000040.1 GCA_900321525.1 uncultured Eubacteriales bacterium | reverse complement strand
CCGTCTGGCAATTTCTTCTTCACTTTCCCTGCCTCTGCCAAGCAGTCTGCGCTGCAGTTCCTGTGCAGAAGGCGGTGTCAGAAAGAGAATCGGGGTGTCCGGAAACTTTTCTTTTACCTTCAAAGCACCCTGTACTTCGATTTCCAGAATCACATCCTTGCCAGCTTCTATCTGTTCATATACATATTCCTTCGGTGTTCCGTAGTACCGTCCACAATACTGTGCATACTCGATGAATGCATCCTCTGCAATCATCTGCTCAAAGGTTTCCTGAGTCTTATAAAAATAGTTGACTCCCTCCTGCTCTCCTTCCCGCATATCTCTGGTAGTGGCAGAAATAGACACCGCATAACAATCCTCATGTTTTGTCAGCAGTTCCTTTAACACAGTTCCTTTTCCGGCTCCGGAAAATCCTGAAATGACAATCAAAATTCCCTTTTTCATATGAAATCCCCTGCATTTTCTTTTGGTGGTTTTTGGCCATTTATTATGAGCTACACCTGTAACTGCCCCGTATTTTCACAGTTACACTTATTCAATGTTCTGAATCTGTTCCCTGATCTTCTCAATTTCTGTTTTCAGCTCAATGCCGATATCCGAAAGCTTCAGATCGTTTGCCTTAGACAGAATCGTGTTGGCTTCCCGGTTCATTTCCTGTACAATAAAGTCCAGTTTTCTTCCGATGCTGCCGCCATTTTGCAAGACTTCCCGCATTTGCAGCACATGGCTCTTCAGCCTGACGATCTCTTCATCCACACACACTTTGTCTGCAAACAAAGTCACTTCTGCCGCAATCCGGTTTTCATCAATTCCACTGCCTTCCAGCATATCTGCTACACGCTTTTCCAACTCTGCTTTATAATTTTGCACAATCTCCGGACTTCTCGCCTCAATCTGTTCCACCAGTTGTATCATATGTGCCAGCTTGCCATCCAGATCTACATACAGCTGGCTGCCTTCCCGTTCTCTTGCGCTGTTAAAGGCTGCCACTGCCTGCTTCACATTACACTGTAACAGTTCCCAAAGCTCTGCCTCATCTGCTTCTGCATGTCCGATATTCAGCACATCCGGCAGTTCGGCCAGTTTGGATACGGTCATGTCATCAGGAATACCAAAATCCTTTTCCATCTGATGAAACACATCCATATATGCCTTTGCCACATCTGCATTATAATGCAGATCGATACCCTGATCGGTATAATCCTCATAGGTGATAAACATATCTACCTTCCCCCGGCCCACGTCGTCCTTGACCAGGTTGCGAATGGCAGATTCAAACATATTCAGTTTTTTCGGCAGCTTGATGGACAGATCCAGATACCTGTGATTCACTGACTTCATTTCCACAGTCAGCTTGCACTGTTCATTCACAGTCTCATAGCGGCCAAATCCGGTCATACTATAAATCATGTTTTTCTTTCCTCACGTTCCGACACACAAAACCAATCCATCACCGTCTCATATCATTGCAACGATCTCTGTTTTGATCTGTGTCACTCTGTCTGCATCAAGCTGTTTTTTCACCCAATCTGACAGCTTACATGCATTATTAGATTATAAAACATCCGTCCCGTATAGTCAATTACTTTTCGCAAATCGCTCTGCAATCTGCGGGCAAATGAACCGTCTGACAGTTACAAGCAAAACCTTCCCAGAATCCTGCTTCCCGACCGTTACAAAATCTCTAATAGTTCCTCTTTACTTAAATGATGAAGGCTGTCATCCAGTCCTTCTAATATCTGCTCCGCCAGATTGTACTTTCGTTCCTGCAATTTGACGATCTGTTCCTCTATGGTTCCTTTTGCAACCAGCTTATACACGGTCACCGGATGTGCCTGCCCGATACGGTGGGTTCGATCTGTTGCCTGGTTCTGTGCTGCCACATTCCACCAGGGATCATAATGAATGACAATGTCCGCCGCAGTCAGATTCAACCCTGTTCCCCCTGCTTTCAGGGAGATCAGAAAGACTGGCGTATCATCCTGCTGAAACTGGTCTACCAGACGCTGACGTTCCTCTTTTGATGTACTGCCGGTCAGTTTGTAGTAAGCAATCTGCAATTCTCTCAGACGTTCCTCCATCAATTCCAGCATTCCTGTAAACTGTGAAAACAGAAGCAGCTTATGCCCTGATTCCACACTGCTTTGCACCAGTTCCATGCAAGTGTCCAGCTTTGCAGATCCATCTGCATACCCTTCCAGGCACAGACGGGGATCACAGCACAGACGACGCAGACGGGTCAGCTGTGCCAGAATCTGAATCTGGTTTTTGTTGTACTCTTCCGTGGTCTGGTGCTCCAGCTGGTTTCGCAGCTTCAGTACGGATGCCTGATACAGTTGTTTCTGGGTTCCGGAAAATACTGTCATAACCGTTTCCTCTGTCTTAGGAGGCAGATCCTGCAACACATCCCCCTTTAACCGACGCAGAATAAAGGGTCTGGTCATCCTCCGAAACCGTGCCAGTGCCTTTTCATCCTGCTCTTTGACAATGGGAATTTCGTATTCCTTCCGAAACGTTCCATAAGGATACAAAAATCCAGGCATCAAAAAATCAAAAATACTCCACAGCTCACTGAGCCGGTTTTCAATGGGGGTTCCGGTCAGTGCCACACGATGGGCAGCCTGCATCTGTTTCACTGTCTTTGCATTTAAGGTGGTGTGATTTTTGATATACTGGGCCTCATCCAGTATCATATAGTCAAATTCCATAGTACCGTAGACTGTCTCATCCCTGCGCAGCAGTTCATAAGAGGTAATCAATATCAGATCCCCCTCTGCCTGCTGCAAAAGTGCCTGCCGCTCCTCTGCGTTTCCTGTAATGGGCAGAACCTGCAACTCAGGGGCAAATTTACCAAACTCATGCTCCCAGTTGTACAGCAAAGATGCGGGACAAACTACCAGAGAGGGACCGGTTCCTTCCGGACGAGCCAGAAGCAGTGCGATCACCTGCAATGTCTTTCCCAAACCCATATCATCTGCCAGAATTCCATGAAATCCATATTGTTCCAGCGCCTTTAACCAGTAAAATCCCTCTTTCTGGTAAGGACGCAAAATGGACTCTATGCCGTCTGGAATAGGAAGGTCAGCAGTGTGTATCTGTTCAAACCGTTCTGCCAGATTCCGAAAAGCTCTGTTTCGTGCAGAAACCAAACTGTTCTGATGCTGCAACACATCCTCCACATACATGGCACGATAGGAAGGTACGGATAGGATTCCCTGCTGTAACTGCTGTTCTTTCAATTCCAAGCCACCGGTCAGATCATCCAGCGCAGACAATGTTTCATCTTTCAGGTTCAGAAAATCCCCATTCTTCAACCGATGATAACTGCGCTTTTGCCGGTAGCTGTCCAATACCGCCATCAACTCTGCCGGATCCACCTGTTCCAAATCCAGTTCCAGATTCAGCAAATCCCCCTCCAGAGAGACCCCGATCCGGTTTTTGCCGGACTGCAGTGTTCTCACACAGCTGACTCGATCCGTCACATACACCTCTCCAAAGGTCTGCATCACAGGCAATCCCTCTGTCAAGAAACGCCATGCAGAATCTGCATCCGGTGTGACCAGTCCTTGTCCCTCTCCGCTACGGAAGAAATATCTACTGATAGCATGAAAGACCAGCAATTCCTCTGCCTCGTCTCTTTGAAGAGACGAGGCAGAGGATAAATCTGCCGTCTGCTCTGCCAAAGGGTCAATTTCCTGCTCTCCATAGCAATACAACAGCCGACAGGTCAGCATCCCATCTGGCTGTTCATCCAGATAACATTTCGTTACCAATCGTTCCGGATAATATTGACGCAGTGTCACATCTTCTTCCTGAATGTCCAGATACTCCTGAATGGCAAACAACACCTGTCTGCAAAATACCGGCATATCTTTCTCATTGATGTCCAGCTTTCCACATTCCGGATAGCCCCGGTTCACCAGAGAATCCAAAAACAGTCCCACTGCTTTCGTATACTCCGGACTACAGCAGTAAATGGCATCTCCGTAAGATACATACAGCCGCTTCGCTCCACGAAATACAAACAGATTCCCCGGCAGTTCCATATGAATGCCATCACTGCCTTTCTGCAAAAAACGTACCGGAATTCTGGGATCTTCCTGTTTCACCTGCTTTGTACCGGATACCTGATTGCTCAGATAGCCATAGAGATTCTGGCTGTTGTTCCCCACATATTGTTCCTCTGTGGCAACCAGTTCCCCCTCTAACAGTTCCATCACCTGATCTGCCAATGCACCAGAAAGAGACAACTGTTTGCGTTTTCGTATCCGGCTTCCCGGAAAAGATCCGGCATCGCTTTGCCCCATCACATCCATCGCACCGGTAATCACATCACACAATTGACGTGACCGTTCCTCAAACAGGGAACGGTCTAGCATCAACACAGTATTTTTTCCAAAGGTCACATTTTCCTGTTTTTGCACAGAATCCGCAAATGCATTCAGATCCTGTATCATATACATTTTATCCTGACCGATTCGCAGGCTCAGTTCTGCTTTTTTTCTGCCCAGTACGAGCTTTGGTTCCAGATACAGTCTGGATTTTCCAGCCGCCACTGCATTGTTATAGTGAAACTCTGTGTATTCCTGAATCAGTCTGGTTCCGGCAGGAGATGTTTTCACCGCCACATCCTACTGAGGACTGTTTTTCAGCCATGCCAGGGCAGCCGCCACCGCATGTCTGCACAGCCGCCTGGAAGTACCGTCCTGACAGGAGCAGGAAAAACTGGCAATGGTTCCATCTGAGATCTGGAGCCTGACCCGGTTCTCCTCTGCCTCTGCTGTAATTTTGTATTCTCCACGCCAGAAGGTCTCTACCTGACCTAACGACACCATATGTTTATAATACAGACTTCGTCCCTTCTGGTATTCTCCAAAAGATTTTGCCTCTCTTTGAATGACATCTACTGTAAGTCCTGCCATAGTCCTTCTGTTCATGCTCCCTTTGTATCACTACATCTATTTTATTGGTTCATTTTCAAACTGTTTACATTCTTTCCGGCGCAGTAAATCCAAGCAGATCGATACAACATTCCAACACCTTTCTGGTGAGACTGATCAGTGCAATATAACCTGCCTGCTTTCCGGCATCTTCTTCTGCCAGAATCCTGGTGCCGTGATAGAACCGGTTAAATGCATTGGCAAGCTCATAAATATAGGCACAAATCTTATGAGGTGCCAGTTCGCTGTAAGCCTGTGTCATCATTTCCCCAAACCGGCTTAAGCTCAGCATCAGATCCTTCTCTTCCGGATTCTGTGGTGCCTGCATCTTTGCATCCTCTACACGATTGCCGCTGTCTCCATACTTCTTCAAAATAGATTTGATTCGTACAATAGTGTACAGAATATATGGACCGGTATTTCCTTCAAAGGAAATGAAGCGGTCTAAATCAAACACATAATCTTTGGTTGCCTGATTGGACAAATCTCCATACTTCAACGCGGCCAATCCGATGATCTTGGCGGTCTGGCGCATCTCTTCTTCTTCCATAGTACGGTTCTCTGCCATCTTCTCATAAACCGCTTCCGTAATGTCTGCGATCAGCTTCTCTAAACGCATGACGCCGCCTTCTCTGGTCTTGAATGGCTTGCCATCCCGTCCATTCATGGTACCAAAGCCCAGGAACTGCAACTCATTTTTCTCAGACACAATCCCTGTCTTTCTTGCAGTACGGAATACCTGTAAGAAATGCATCTCCTGACGCTTGTCCACTACATACAGAATCAGATCCGGATCAAACAGCTTCTTTCTCTCTACGATGGTAGCCAGATCTGTAGTGGCATAAATAGAAGCACCGTCTGACTTTAACAAAATACAGGGCGGTACTTCCCTGGTATCCTCTTCCTCTGCCACATCTACTACCAACGCACCATTGCTGATATGGGCAAACCCGTCTGCCTTCATCTGTTCAATCATGTCCGGAATATAAGGCTGTGCATCACTTTCCTTCTTCCAAAGGTCAAAATGTACATTCAGGTTGTCATAATTCTTCTTCAAATCTGTGACAGATACATTCATAATGTGATTCCACAGTGCTGTATATCCTCTGTCTCCCTGCTGCAATTTGACAGTGGCATCATGGGCCTTTGCCGCAAATGCTTCATCCACCTTGGACTTCCCGCTGGCACATGGATAAATCTCTTCCAACTCGGAAATGGTAAAAGGAGCCTCCTTCGGATAATCACCGGTATAGCTCTCATCAAAATAAGGCAGCTCCGGCTTTCTCTCCTTCACTTCCTCAATGATCAGACCCATCTGTAAGCCCCAGTCGCCCAGATGCACATCTCCTACCACTTCATCTCCCATAAAGCGGCAGATGCGCTTGATGCTCTCACCAATGATGGCAGAACGCAGATGTCCCACATGTAATGGTTTTGCCACATTGGGACCGCCGTAATCAATGACAATACGGCGGCTTTGTTCCGGCTTACTTGCCCCATACTGTGCATCTGCTCCCATCTGTTCCAGATGGGCAGCCAGTGCCGCACCGCTGACTTTGATGTTGATAAATCCTGGCTTTACCACTGCGATTTCTTCAAACAATGCATTGTCCTGCAGCTTTGCCACTACTTCTTCTGCGATCACAAACGGTGCTTTGTGGTACTGTTTGGCACCTGCCATAGCACCATTACACTGGTATTCGCACAGATCAGGACGATTGGATACCGTAACCCGTCCCAATGTCTCCTCGTATCCACATGCTGCAAACGCTGCGGATACCGTATCTGTAATCAAATTCATGAAACTACTCATATATCCTCCAACCCATTTTAACTGTAACACTGCTCTTTTCCTCACACAGTGTATGTTTTCTATATGTGCTGCGCCAAAATACCCTATTCTTTACTCGATGATCAGCAGGAATTCCTGACGCTCTGACTCATGCCGTTCTGTATCAGTTACCCAGAACTGTAACGGATAGCTGCCTGGTGTTCTCACATCATAATATCCAGTTACCACGATATATTGATTCAACGTAGACCGACTATCCTTATCATCTGTTATAGATTCAATATAAGACATATAATCAAATGGGGTACCCGCTGGCAGCGTAACCGAATTCTGTTTCAAACGAATCACCGGAATCGCAGGATCAGCTGTCTCCACTGGTTCCGTCTCCTCTGTACTCTCTTCCGTAGTCTCTTCTGCAACAGATCCCTCTGTTTCCTGTTCTCTGGTTTCTTTCGGTTCATTGGCTTCTGACACAGATTCCTGTTCCTCTGTCTCATCGGTCTGAAGTTCCTGTGATTCTACCGTTTCTTCCTCCGTAGATTCTGTTTCAGAAGATTCTTCTGTGGACTCTTCTGTAGATGTTTCTATAGATTCTTCTGTAGATGTTTCTGTTTCTGCCTCTTCTGTCTCTCTATCAGTTTCTTCTTCCTTTTCTGTCCCTTCCGCAAACATCATCTTTTCTGTCAGAGGAATGGCACGACGCTTCAACGCCACATTGCCTGCTGCATCAGTCACAGCATATACAACCTCCATCTCTTCCTCCCCCAGTGTTCGTTCTGCCACCATCACCTGATCGGTCAAATCCCCATCGCGTTTGTCTTTTGCTGTCACATCCACCAATAAGTCCTTATCTGTCACATCTGCAGTTACACCTTGCAGCACACTGCCAATCATCAGTTCTGGTGCTTCTCTGTCTACATGAGATTGTATCCAGACACAAATACCAATAGAGGCAGCTGCTGCCGCCCCAAGAACCATTGCTGCGATTCTTCTTAAACTCATCTCAATCCCCCATTCCGGATACGACCATGACCGGTTGCCTGCTCAGCACCGGCCACTGTTTTCTCCTGACTATGTCCATCCTCTTCACCTGTCAGTGACTGACTCTCGATGCCACAATCGTATCCTCTTTATAAATGCTGTTGACCTTTGTTGCAGTACGGGGAATGGCATCTTTGGCATTTTTCCACGGCTCTTTGGCATTGCGATAATCATACTTCTCAATAAACCATGCCAGATCCCCTTCCACACGCTTCATATTCTCCAAATACAGCCGATTGGTCAGCTGCACAAATGTTTCAAACTCTTTTCCGGAAAGAATCTTCTGCCCTTCCTTTAACAGCATCCCATAATGGGTGCTGCAAAAGCCTTTACAGGAAGCATATTTCTCTCGAAATGCAGCATCGGAATGATACAGCTGCAAGGTAGTGGTCAGATACCGTTTGAATATATTGTCAATGCGCTGGCAAATATAGCAGGACTGCTCCAGTTCCTCCATATGCTGCAAAAGCGGGCTTTCTTCTGTCTTCTTAAAGAGAGACTTGGCCTTTAATGGTGCTTTCACCAGTTTCTCTGTATCTGCCATCACCTTCTTTGTATGGGTATGGAGCATCAATGCCAGTCCTAGCTTATTGGGCTGTTCCAACAACATCTTCATGTGCCCTCTGCAAAACCCTAACCGGTCTGTCTCAGAACGCACATCATCCTCCATATAGCTGGGTCCCATCACAAAATCAATGGCATCATTTTCCAGCGCATTGTACATGACGCAGACCGGACACTCACTGTCCTTGTCAAATGCATCATTGACAGGAATCATATAAATCTTTTCTGCCATAGTCCTCTTTCCTTCTCTGTGGCTGTAGATTACAGTTTGAAACTGGTCTTTAACGATACGATCCGATTAAATACCGGCTCTCCTGGTGCAGAAAGCTTATTGTCCACACAGAAATAACCGTTTCGTACAAACTGGAACCGATCCTGTGCCTGTGCCTCTGCCAGTTGTGGTTCTACCGGGCACTCCTTCAGTGTAATGAGGGAATGTTCATTCAGATTCATGGTACCATCTTCCTCATTGTACACATCCTTGCCCTCTTCGATCAGATCCTCGATGAGACGAACCGTCACTTTCTTGCAGGTCGGTGCAGCCAC
>ONWL01000093.1 GCA_900321525.1 uncultured Eubacteriales bacterium | reverse complement strand
TTATAAGTTTTTTAATTTTTATTATTGCTTGTGCTATTGTTTCTATGACAATTTATCATAGCGTAAAGTTTATTGATTCAAAGTATAATATTTATAAAATAACAACATGTTCTTGGGTGATAGTGCTTTTAGTTTCTATAGATCAAGCTATTAAGATTATTCTTGAATATACAGGCTTTAATGGCAAGGTTATCGGTGAATTTGTCATGCTAAAGCAAACTCATAATATAAATCAAACAGCATTATTTAATTGCTTTAATATCGAATTAGACAGGTGGATTGTTTTGCTTTTTAAGGTGTTTGTATTTGCGGTACTTCTGTGTTTATATAAAAAAATTAAGACTAAGGATGCTATGATAGCATTTATACTGTTAATCACTGCCCAAATATCCAATATTCTTGACACTATAATAAGAAACTATACACTTGATTATATTTATTTTTATAGGCTAACATGCTATGATTTTAAAGATTTTCTTGTTGACGCAGGAGTGGCCTCGTTTTTGGTATCATTCATATCAAATAACTTAAAAAAGTACAAAGAAACCACAACTTGAAAAAGATGGTTAAAAATGAATTTTGAATAATCAATAACAATGAGGATATTTAAATAAATATCATTCTTTAAAAATAAAAAAGTATCTTATTAAAAAATGGATGTTAAAATTATAGATATTATAAAATAGCTTATGAGAAAAATTGAAAAGGAGAACAAAATGAAAGAGTTTATGTTTTTTGGTCATACTTTCCGTGAAATTGTCCCTACGTTAATTAAATTAGGGTTTGTTATAGGTTTGATTATAGGGGTGATGTTGTTATTGAAATATTAATCATGCATTCAAATAAGAATTAACAATGAATAAAATGATGAACACAGATGGTGGATTTATTGAAATTGCGATTATTGTGAGCGTTTTAGTATTGGGATCAACCTTAAAAGGATGCGGCAATAAATAATTAGTAAAGTAAATAAGACGAATCAAAATCATCCTGCTTCTGCATTTACATCTGGGTAGGAGCCGGAGGATGGGGCAGGACAGTGGATAAAATCTTTTGGAAGTATACATTAGATTATATTGCAATTCGATATATTGGAATATGTGATTTGTTGGATTTCTATGCGACAATTGGAGAAATCAGCCTGTATATTCTTTTGATTTATTTCATGTATTGCAGAAGAATCAAGAGTGGGGCAATCAATATCAAGTAACAAATGGAGAAACAGGGCGATGAGATATTACTGCGTCAAACAACATGATATGACAGACTGTGGTGCGGCATGTCTGGCAACCATATCAAAACAAAATGGATATCGGATCGGGATCACCAAAATCCGGGAAGTGGCAGGAACAGACAAGCAGGGAACCAATGTGTACGGTGTGATCAAAGCAGCCGAACAGCTGGGGTTCAGTGCAAAAGGAGTCAAAGGAGATCGGGAAGCATTTTTTTCGGAATTTCCTCTGCCCTGCATTGCACATGTGATTGTGGATGGAAATTTACTGCACTATGTGGTGATTCATAAGATCACCAAAAAGCAGGTGGTCATCGCAGATCCCGGAGTGGGAATCGTGAAGCTTAGTCCGGAAGCGTTTTTCGGTGAAGTACATGAGGAGGGAAAACCGCCCAAATACCAGTGGTCCGGTATTCTGATTCTGTTGGTGAAAACAGAGACATTTCAGAAGGGGGATGAGACGAAGGGGCTGTTTGAACGGTTTCTGTATCTATTAAAACCCCAGAAAAAGCTGCTGCTCCATATTTTCATCGCTTCCCTGGTCTATACCATTCTGGGTATTCTGGGGGCATTTTATTTTAAAGTGATGATTGACAGTATCCTGCCGGATGGTCTTCGAAAGACACTGATGACCATCTCCATTGGCGTGATCCTGTTGAATCTGTTTAAAGTATTGTTGAATGCCTTTCGCTCTCATCTGCTCTTATATCTCAGTCAGAAACTGGATATTGCATTGTTGTTGGGCTATTACCGCCATGTGATAGAACTGCCCATGAATTTTTTTGGCACACGAAAAGTAGGAGAGATCATTTCACGGTTTCAGGACGCAGGAAAAGTCAGGGATGCCATTTCCGGTGCCACACTGACCATCATGATCGATACCATCATGGCCATTGCAGGCGCAGTCATTTTGTGTATGCAGAATGTCAAATTGTTTGGGATCACCCTGTTGATCGTGGGATTGTATATCGTCATTGTGGCGGTATTTCAAAAATGGTATGAAAAATTGAACCGGAAGCAGATGGAGGACAATGCCCAGCTGACTTCCTATATGGTAGAATCCCTCAATGGAATCCAGACAGTAAAGGCTTACAATGCGGAGAGAAAAGCCAATCGGGAAACAGAGATCAGGTTTGTCAGACTGCTAAAGAGCATCTTCCAGTTAAGCTGGGTCAGCAATCTACAGTCTTCCCTGAAAATCTTTGTAGAATTGGTTGGCGGCGTAGTGATCCTGTGGGTTGGCGGGCTTGGTGTCATCAATGGGGAGATGACCATGGGAGCGCTTATTACATTCAACTCTCTGCTGGCCTATTTTCTGGATCCTGTGAAAAACCTGATCGATCTCCAGCCCCAGATGCAGACCGCAGTGGTTGCAGCAGACCGTCTGGGAGAGATCCTTGACCTGGAAGCAGAAAAGACAGAACAGGAGTCCCGAAAACTATCCCCGGATACACTGGCAGGGGATATTGAGATGCAGCATCTGAATTTCCGGTACGGGACAAGAAAGCTGGTGCTGGAGGATATCAATCTTCGGATCAGGAAAGGACAGAAAGTGGCGTTTGTAGGCGAGAGCGGATCCGGTAAGACCACACTGTCGAAACTGCTTCTTCATTTATATACTGCGGAATCAGGAGAACTGTTGATTGATGGAAACCATATCAATGACATCCAGATCGAGCGGCTTCGGGAGCGGATTGCCTATATCCCCCAGGAGACATTTTTATTCAGCGGCAGCATTCTGGAAAACTTATGTCTGGGACTGGATGAAGTGAACATGGATGCAGTCATTGAAGCATCGAAACTGGCACAGGCCCATGAATTCATCAATGAGCTTCCTCTTCGGTATGAAACCAGACTGGAAGAAAATGGTACCAATCTGTCCGGCGGACAGCGCCAGCGTCTTGCCATTGCCAGGGCTATGCTGAAAAAACCGGATATTCTGATTCTGGATGAGGCAACCAGCAATCTGGACTCCATCACAGAAAAGGCGCTGGAACAGACGATCCAACGTTATGCAGAAGATATGACCACGATTTTTATTGCACACCGGCTCAGTACCATTAAGCATTGTGATCAGATTTTTGTATTGGAAAAGGGAAGGATCATTGAACATGGTACCCATGCAGAATTGACTGCATTAAACGGAAAATATGCAGAACTGGTGAGACAGCAGACACTGGATGTGATGGAGACAGAAGCACCGGGAAAGCAGCAGATCAGCATGCAGAGTGCCTGAAAGGTAAGGAGCGTTGACGATGAAACCGATTATGATCAATATGGAGGAACTGTCTGAGAGTACAGAAGTGTATGAATCAAGACCCAATCCATTTATTGTATATGTGATCTATGTGATCGTATTGCTGTTGATGACCGCATTGGTCTGGATGTATTGTTCCAGACTGGAAATCGTGGTAAAGAGCAATGGGTTATTTAAATATGATGAGCCGATTTATGAAGTGAGCAGCAGCATTACCGGACAGATCGAAACAAGCAATGTGACGAATGGCCAGTATGTGCAGGAAGGGGAGACGCTGTTTACGGTCAAAGTAGATGCTTTGGATGAGAGGATTGCAAGCTGCCAGAAGGAACTACAGGATGCGCAGGATCGGATTGCGATTTTACAGGCGTACGAGAAAAGTCTGGATGGAGATACCAGCCAGATGGATGCATTGACAGAAAATCCATATTATCAGGAATTTTTAAACCGGAGAAATCTGCTTTCCGTCAATGTCAGTTCCTCCGAGCACAACACCCAGAATCAGGTCAGTTTATACCAGAAAAATATGGATGAGATACAGGCATCCATCCAGCAGTATACGGTGCAGCTGGAAAAATTACGGCAGACCAAAGCATATATTTCTGCCCGGAATAATGGATTTGATGCAGGCGACAGCTATTACAGCAGTATTGTGAACAGCTATATTTCCCAGTATAACATGCTGGTCACCACCTATGACAACCAGATCCGCACATACCAGGAGCAGGTGGATCAATACAATCAGAAGATTGAGGAAGCACAGAAAAGCAAAGAACAACGGGAAGCTGCGGCTGCGGCACTGGCAGAAGAAAAGCCAGAGGAAACAGAGGAAGAGTCTTACCCGGAGGGACAGGAGACTTCCCCGGCTATGGCGAGTGCAGAGCAGATGAGTTACCGTACAATGGCAGTTCCGGTTGATACAGAGCAGGAAGAAGCGGCAATGGCGGAACTGATCAAATCCCGTGATACAGCATCGGCACAGATCGCAACACTTCAGATGGAGAAAGAACAGGCACTTGGCAATCTGGAAGTCCAGCAGTTAGCAAGTGTGGAGCAGCAGATCGAATCGGTGAACAGCACACTCACTTCCCTGAAATCCAATCTGACCAATGCACAGATTCAAAAGGATTCCGCAGCCGGAACAGATACAACTTCGGTGAAAGATATTTCCGTGTTGACAGAAAAAGGAAACATTGCAGCAGAGATTCTGACCTGCCAGAATAAGCAGAAAGAATGTGAAACCAATCTGAAGAGCTATGACATCCAGACCGGCAACTGCAATATACTGGCTAATACTTCCGGCTATCTTTCCATGGAGCAGGATCTGAAACAGGGTGCTTATGTGCAGGAAGGGATGTGTATCGGCAGTATCTATCCGGAAGCGCCTACAGAATATTATGCAGAGATTTATGTGGAGAATGGGGATATTGCGAAGATTGCGGAGGGACAGGCGGTGAAATTTGAGATTGCCGCATATCCGTCAGAAGAGTATGGATATTTTACCGGTCGGATTGACAGCATTGCAAAAGACATCACAGTAGACCAGTCTTCCGGCAGTGCCTACTACATGGTCAAAGTAAAATGTGACAGCGTGACAGTCCAGAACAAAGAAGGAAAAACCGGAACGGTGATGAATGGGATGGCATGTCAGGCAAAGGTGGTAGTGGAGGAAGAAAATGTGCTGCATTATCTGTTAAAGAAGATCGATCTGATCGATTGATGGGAAAAGTAAGAGTAATGTTAAGTTTTTTTAAAGTTAACGATTGATTTACATTGAGTGAATAGTATTCACACGATTAAAGTATGATATTATGGTGAAATAATATAATTATTTTAGTATTATGTTTGCCTTAATATAAATAAAAAATTATAGGAGGTACATAACAATGGAAAATGTTATGACAATGACAAATGAATTTGCAGAACTCTCTTCATTCGAAATGGGTGCAATTAATGGTGGCTCAAAAGGAGCTGCTCAGGCAGTTTTGCTTATTGGTGGAGCTGTGCTTCTCGGTGTAGGCGCTCCTATTGCCGGACTTGCTGGAGCTGGTGCATTTGCAACAGCATATGTTAGTGGTATTGGATTAATGGGTTCAGCATTTTTTGTATAATCATTGGGAGACAATATCAATATAATGAATGGTTTTGATTTTTTGAGTGTCGAAGAAATGTTATCTGTTGATGGTGGCGTGAATGGCGGTTTAATTTGGACTGGAGTTATTACCATTGCAGGTGGTGTTGTTGGCTGTTGTATGCCAGGTGGGCAGGTTTGTGGAGCAATTGGTATCTACACAGGTGTGGTTTCTTTGAGTGCAGGTTTGGTATATTAATTGGAGGCATACTTATGAAAGTCGAGAAGAACATAAAAAATATCATTTCAATACCTGTTTGTGAGTTAATAGGTATTTTTGTTGGTATTTTCGTGGCAAATGCAACTGGTAATAATATCGGAATAGGTATTGGTTTGGGTATGGCAATTGGTTATTTTGTGGGAAGTGTGATCGGTCTTTTCATAAGTAAAGTTAGCAAGCATAATAAGTAAGATTGATACGAATTGTGATTCTTCTTACTGGAAATATGCAACGGCATAAGGGCCACGCATTCAATAATACAATCGAATAAAGTAAAATGGGGCTGTCGCACACCGTGTGGCAGCTCTTACTACTGAATTAAAAATGATAAAATACATTTAATAAGGGCGATTTAGAAAAATTAAGGTAATGTTAAGGTTGATTCAATCTGAAGTTAAGAAAAGTGTGGTATAATCAGACACATGCTTTTGAAATTACCGATCAAAGAAAGTGAGGGTGTATAT
>ONWL01000045.1 GCA_900321525.1 uncultured Eubacteriales bacterium | reverse complement strand
CATTTAAGGAAATGGTACTTGGGGTATTTACAATCTCTATCGGTAGTTTCTGCTGAAACAAAAACTGTTGGCACATATCAAGCCAGTCCTTCTGATCCAGCGCCAGTCCCATGGTGGCATGGATGCCATTGCAGGAATAGGCCAGTCCGTATCGCATATCCACTTCTCCATGGGCATGTCCATCATGACAATCCAATGTCATACCATTATAGGCAAATGTTCCATTACATGTATAACGCAATGCCTGCCAGGTCTCTCCATTTTCTCTGATGTATGCCAGCTCTGTCAAAAGCTTAAATGTGGAACCCGGCGGATATAATCCCTGGGTGGCACGATTTAACAGATTGGCATCCTTGTTCTCCTGGGAAATCAATGCATCCCAGTCTGCCACAAGATTGTTCGGATCATAGGATGGCTTTGACACCATTGCCAAAATTCGTCCTGTAGATGGCTCCATCACCACCACAGCTCCTTTTTGGTCCCCCAATACATCATAGCAAAACTGCTGCAAACCTGCGTTAAGCGTAGTACAGATAGAATTTCCCGGATTTTTCTCCCCCATGATATCATTGTAAATCTGTTCCCAGATCGGTACAGAAGAAGTCAGCATAGAATAATTGTAACTATTCTCCAGCTCTGTGGTACCCATTTGAGAATATCCAATGGGATGGGCAAACACCGCACCATATGGATAATATCGTTTCTCTGTACCATCCTCCTGTTCCATAGAATATGCCAAAAGTTCTTTTTCATTGGATAAAATAGAACCTCTGCTGACAGTGGTAGACTGGCTGCTGATTCTGGTATTATAAGAATTATTCATCGTAGTGGAGCTGGCAAATACCAGAAAATACAGATAGTATGCTGCCATCCCTGCAAAGAACAATCCAAACACAGCCATCATCCCATAAATGCTGCGATTTTTCTTCCATCGCTGATGCTTTTCTGTTTGCAGACGTTCCTCCTTCGTTAAGTTTTCCCCTTCTATCATAACCCTCTCCTTATTTTCTCATCAAATCCCGCCTGTGTTTGACTGGTCATCTTTTTCCTTCACCGATTCCCGATACTGCCAGTTTTGATACTCCGGATTCCATCCTGTACTTTGGGGTTGTCTGGTACTCTGTGTATTCTGCGACGGCATGGAACCATGTCCCTGACTATTTTGGAATGGTACCGTTTTTTGCCCCTGACTGCCCTGCACTGGCGCAGTTCCATTGGCAGCCTGCGGGAAGGTTTGCGGTATCATATATTGTTTTGTCTGTTCTAACCGATGTCGTTCTTCCTCGTTGTGATGAATCAGATATAACCCCTGCATCAAGCCAAACATCAACAACGTGCTGCACACAGAACTGCCGCCGTAACTGATCAATGGCAAAGTCACACCGGTTGCAGGAATGAACTTAATCACACCCCCAATAGACAAGCAGGTCTGGATGCCATAAATAGCAGACAAGCCTGTGCCGATCAACCGAAAATACCTGACCGTAAATTTCGATGCGATCAACAGAAACTGGCAGAAACAGCAGAAAAAATTGATCATCAGACAGATGGCAAAAATCCCTCCAAATTCCTCTGCCACTGCTGAAAAAATATAATCTTTGATGACAACCGGTATGGTATTGGCACTGCCCTCGTACAATCCGGTACCAAACCAGCCGCCGCTGCCAATGGCAAACAATGACTGGGCAATCTGATACCCCGACGTATCAATAGCAGACCAGGGATTTCTCCATGCCACCACTCTGACCCGGACATGAGAAAACATCCGATAGGCCAGAAATCCTGCCACACAACCCACCGCTAATCCTAAAACCAGATAGACCGGCTTTCCGGTGTAGATCTTGGAGTTTTCCAGGCCGAAAAACCCGATCCTGACCCCGTCTTTTTCAACAATAAAGTACTTGTCGTTCCGGCACCATTTCACGCCGTTCTCGTCAAGTGTCTTGCGGGTGTTCCGCTCTCCCTGTTCGCCAAAGTCCACGATATGGTTGTTTGCGATGCTGACCCCTTCGACCGAGCTTCCGGTCAGGATCTTCACAAATTCAGACGGCTGAAAACTAAATGTTCCCAGTGCAATGGATAAATTGGCACCATATTCTGTGGAGCCGATCAGTGGCACTGCAATCAGGGAAATCAATCCCAATACGCCAAGTGTACCTGCCAACACCTTTACATGTGTCAGCTTTCTCGTCAAAACCGGAACCACCAGACTCAGTATAGAAAACACACAAACAATCACAAACTGTTTGCAGGCTTTGTCAAAATCCAGTCGTGTCATACTAATCATACCGATACTGATACAAAACAGCATGATTGCCAGTAAATTCCGGTTACTTTGTTTGTATACCGTTCGAAACAAAATCCGGTATACCAGTATAAAAGCAATCTGTCCTACATAAAATACCGTCACTTCCACCGACTGTAGCCGTACTGCCACCACTGCCAATGCACAAATCTGGATGACCGCAATCATCAGCATCTGTACATGGAATACTGCCATTCCCTTATAATGATCTCCTTTGATGGTGCCAAACACTGTCAATGCCGTAAAAAAGATCCCTGCAAAGAGAATCATATATTTCGCTGCATTGATAATTATCAATTCCAATTTTCCCTCGCCCCCTCAACATATATTCTTTCGTAACTGTTCACATTCAGTGCCTTCACAGTTACACACTTTCTATCAATCAGTATGTGCAGATCCCTGCATCCTACTGCACACCTCGCCTGAAATGTCCTTTGGTCAATTGTGGTACATCCAGTTTTCCCTCATCACCTGCCTGTACCCGCCGCCATGCCTGCAACACTCGTTTTGTCTCTGTTCCGTTTTCTACAGTAAAAGACAATCGCACAGAAGTCGGCCCCATGCCGGAAATCGTCTGCCATTCATCCAGAATGGACATGGTATATCCATTATAAATCACCTGCTCGCAATAGGAACATACATTTTTTACCGGCAGCATGGCACCGGTTCGATCCTTGAGATAGGTAACTTCCTGCTTACCATCACACTTTCCAATGGTCTTTTTCAGACACTGTGCGGATACCATCATAGGTAACCTGCCGTATACGATCACTTCAGAGCCTTTGATGCCTCGTTCCCGCCATTCCTGGCAATTCAGTTCCAGTGGAACCGTAGTTTCCTCTGCTCCTAAGTCTGATACACTTTTGATTGCTGCCTGATTCCATGTATACAACATATGGTCGGCAATCCATCTGCCGGATATGCCGTTTTCTTTTAAGAACCCCCATTCCTCTATGGTTCGCACCAAAAATCCATCAAAACCGGCCTTTTTACATGCTTCCAGATGATTCTGCATATATTGTTTTTCCCTGTCCCGAAACACACGTGGCAGCGCCAGAAATGCTTCTGCGCCACCTGCATGCACCTGCTTTGTCAACTGCTTCCACTGTGCCGGCGGTGCAATCAGGCTGTCCAGATAGATTCGATTGCATATTTTTTCCGAAAGCACTGCCTCTAACTGCTCCAATGTTTCCACAGAGGCACAGACCTGCACTGGCTTTTCTGAAACACCATCCAGACTTTGGGCAGCCTTTTCTGCTCTGCTTTCGTCTTTCTCTACCATACCTTCTGACGAATAGACGTTGAATTTTTCTTTTCCTGACCTGCTACTCCCATTGCGTTTTTGAGCTTCTATGATCCCAGTGCGCAACGCTTTCACGGTCTGTCTGCGCAGTGCATTCAGTGCCGGAATGGGCAGAAACAATCCATCCTCTACAAACACATCCAACTGCTCCAATACAAAGTCCGTCCCCCCAAACTTGCTCATTTGCCTGCGGATACTTTCCTCTGTAACAGGACGATTGTCAGCCGCCATTGGCACCTGACCCTGACAACACACTTCTGTATCTCCCAATGCCAGTGTCATCATAGCCGGTGCTTCTTTCACAATGGTCACCGTTCCCCTGACCTTTTCCTGCAATGTGTCATCTATATACTGTTTTTGCAGTTCGTTCTGAAAAGCTTCATTGCCCGGGCGAAAATCCGGCTTGGTCAGGGTGATCATATTCCGACCATTTTGCTGTTTGAAATACCCTTCTGTAAATCCCTTCCGGTTAAATAAGTCCCACAGCTTCTGCTGGTCTGCCGGATCTACCCGGTATCCGCTCTTTCCTTTCTCCAGATACAAATCCACATATTTGCGATAAATGGATACCACACCGGCCGTATACACCGGTTTCTTCATCCGCCCCTCGATTTTCAATGAATTCACCCCTGCCGCAAACAATTCCGGCAGCAATGTGATAGCATTCAAATCTTTTGGGCTCAGCAGATATCGTTCTTCCTTTTGATTGAGAGGCTGACCGCCCTGCTTCTGTCCGTACAGCCTGTATTCCATCCGGCAAGGCTGGGCACAGCGTCCTCTGTTGCCGCTTCTGCCTCCTGCCAGACTGCTATACAGACACTGACCGGAATAACAGTAACACAATGCCCCATGTACAAATGTTTCGATTTCCAAACTGCTGTGTCTGCGAATCTCTGCAATTTCTGCCAGATTCAGTTCTCTGGGTGTCACGATCCGGCTCACTCCGGCTGCTTCTAGTGCTTTTGCACTATATGGTCCTGTCATGGTCATCTGGGTACTGGCATGAATGGGCAGATCCGGAAACCACTCCCGAATCCGGCGCAATACGCCAAAATCCTGCACGATCACCGCATCTAACCCACTTTCATAATAAGGTCTCAGATAAGGATACAGTTCCTCTTCCAGTTCCCGCTCCTTTAACAATGTATTCACCGTCAAATACAGCTTTCTTCCGTGTAGATGTACATACTCGATTGCCTGTAACAAACCATCCTCTTTGGGATTTTCTGCATATGCTCTGGCACCAAATCTGGTTCCTCCCATATAGACTGCATCTGCCCCTGCGTTGACGGCTGCTCTCATACTATCAAAAGAACCTGCCGGAGCCAGTAATTCTACAAGTGCCATTCCTCTCCTCCATCAGACATTTTTCATTCGGCTTTTTAACTGGGTATACCGCTCTGCCAGCGCCTTATTTTTCCCCTCCAGCGCCTGATTGTTCTCCGTCAGCAACTGAATCTGGGCTCTCAAATCTGCATTTTGTGTCTGTAAAAACGTCACCCGCTCCTCTGCCTGTCCTAACTTTCCCGTCATGCTCTCCGCTTCTGTCTGCAGATTTTGCAGCTGTTCTAACTGCATCTGGCCGGAAATCAGACGATGCTTCAAATCATACGTCTGTGTCTCCAGCTCACGCAGTTGCTCCAATGCCTGATCCGCTTCATCCTTTTGTTTCAAATAGGCATCTGCCAGCTGCAGATAGATTTGCAGGTTGCGGATTTCCGTGGTCTGTTTCTGCCATCCACCCTGCTCCTTCAACCCCGCAATGGTATGATTGATGTGACTTGCCAGACGCTGTAAATATGCTTCCTCTTCCTGCCCTGCCAGATTATACACCTTTCCATCGATTACCACCTTTGTATACGTCTGTTTCTCCATATGTTCCTCATCTTTCTACAACCCGAAATGGGCATATGCCAGTTCTGTGGCAACTCTGCCTTTGGGTGTACGCTGCAACAATCCATTCTGAATCAAATAGGGTTCATATACATCCTCCAACGTGCCTGCATCTTCTCCGATGGCAGCAGCAATGGTATCCAGACCCACCGGTCCTCCTGAAAACTTATCCATGATGGTGCGCAATACCAGACGGTCTCCGGTATCCAGTCCCAGCTTATCCACTTCCAGCAAGTCCAGCACTTCATTTGCCACCTCATTTGTAATCTTGCCATGGTAACGCACCTGGGCATAATCCCGCACCCGTTTCAACAGACGATTGGCAATACGTGGCGTGCCTCTGGAACGTCTCGCCAGTTCATATGCCCCTTCCTCATCCAATTGTACCTGCAATACCTGGGCAGAACGGAGCAATATGGTCTGCAATTCCTGTGGGGTATAAAATTCCAGTCGATGAATGACCCCAAACCGGTCACGCAGGGGAGCAGTCAATAAGCCGGCTCTAGTGGTGGCACCTACCAAAGTGAACCTGGGCAACTCCAAACGCAAAGAACGGGCTTGCGCCCCCTTTCCAATGACAATGTCAATGACAAAATCTTCCATGGCCGGATACAGCACTTCCTCCACCTGCCGGTTCAACCGGTGAATCTCATCTACAAACAACACATCATTTGGCTCTAAATTATTTAAAATAGCCGCCATCTCTCCCGGCTTCTCAATGGCCGGACCGGACGTCACCTTCATCTTACTGCCCATCTCATTGGCAATGATGCCTGCCAGAGTGGTCTTTCCCAATCCTGGCGGTCCGTAAAACAAAACATGATCCAGTGACTCTCCTCTGGATTTGGCTGCTTCTATGTAAACTTTCAGATTGGCTTTTGCTTTTTCCTGTCCAATATATTCGTCTAACTTCTGGGGACGCAGCTGTGTCTCTGCTGTCTTCTCTGTCTCATCCAGAATGGTTGTTTCAATATGTCGCTTCACTTCACTCCCCCATTTCAAATGGTTTCCATTCCTTTATTTAAAACAATGCCAGTTTCTTCAATGCCGCCTTTAGCAACGTTTCCGTATCCATTGCCTCACTGTCTTTCACCTGGTTCACTGCTTTCAATGCTTCGCTGTTGGAATATCCCAGAGCCGTCAATGCCAGCACTGTCTCTGAACGGGCATCTGCCCCCTGTCCAGATGCACCCACAGTCACATCAATCTCGCCCTGGCTGTCTCTGATCACATCTTCCAGTTTCAGCTTGTCCTTTAACTCAATGATCAGCCGCTGGGCCGTCTTACTGCCAATCCCCGGTACTTTGGAAATGGCCTTTACATCCTCGGACAGTACCGCATACCGCAGATCATCTGCGGAAATCACAGACAATACAGACAATGCACCTTTCGGTCCAATGCCGCTGACCCCCAGCAACAACTGAAATACCTTCAAATCATCCTTCCGCAGAAATCCAAATAACTGCATGGCATCCTCCCGCACATGCAAATACGTATGAACCTTCACCTCACTGCCCAATACCGGCAATGCCGGAATCACAGAGCCAGGTACCCGAATCTGGTACGCCACACCGGATTTGCTTTCTATGATGATAAAATCCTCCCCCGTCTCTGCCAGCAAGCCTCTCACATACGCAATCATCTGTTTATTCCTTTCTTCCATTGTTTACAGTCTGTTCTGAATCGCTACAGTTGTTTTTATTCTATCATATCTCCACTATTTTTACAACCTTATAGTACATGGTTCACAGTACATTTGTTCGATTTTTCTGTACAAATTTTTTTCATCGTGTTACACTATAGATATGATTGTGAAAAAAGAAATGACTGTAAAGATAAGAAAACATGACGAAAGGATTTTGCTTTATGATTTACCAAAAAGAAGTGTTTACTGCCCCCTGTCCCTACCCGTTACACCGGCTGGGCACACCGGAAAGGCTGCTGTTTTTTGATATTGAAACCACCGGTTTGTCTGCCGGAAAATCCTCTCTGTATCTGATCGGTGCCCTCTCCTTTGACGGCAGCCAATGGAAGCTGGTGCAGTGGATGGCACAACGTTTTCTGGAAGAAGAGCAGGTCCTTCGTGCATTTACAGCATACTGCGCCGAATATGATACACTGGTGCATTTCAATGGAGACACATTTGACATTCCTTTTTTGAAAGCCTGCGCCGGACAATACAATCTCTCCATGCCCTTTGACCAAATGAACAGCATCGACCTGCTGAAACAGATCCGCCCCCTGAAATCACTGCTTTCTCTGGAAAATCTGAAATTAAAAACCATTGAACGCTTTCTGAAGATTGACAGGGAAGACCAGTACACTGGCGGGGAATTGATTTCTGTGTATAAAACCTATACCAATCACCAATCGGAAGAATTGAAACATTTGCTTTTACTCCACAATGCAGAAGATCTGAAAAATCTGCCTCCCCTTTTGTCGGTTCTGTTTTACAAAGACCTGTCGGAATGTAAACTAACGGTTCTCTCCTGTGTGCAGACAGAAGATACCTTGCAAATTGCCTGCCAACTGGCATTTGCTGTCCCAAAGGACATTCGCTTCTCCCTGTCATCAGCTTCCTTTCACCTGGAAGCAGATCATCTGGATGTGACATTCCCCCTATATACAGGGAAACTGCGATATTTTTATCCAAATTACAGGGAATACTACTACCTGCCCTTAGAAGATTATGCCATCCATAAAAAAGTGGCTCAGTTTGTAGACCCAGCCCATAGAAAGAAAGCCACTGCCAAAACAGCCTATACCTGGCAGGAAGGCTGCTATTTGCCTCTGCCAGCCGGTAAAAAAGCAGTTTCTGAGCTGACACTGTCCGGTGAAACCATCCCTGTGCTGCGTGAAGAGTATTCGTCTCGTGACTGTTACATCCTCTTCCAACCGGAACGTGCCTTTCTGGAAGCATATCTGCAACTGTTTTTGCAGACCATGTCCCGGTAGCCTGATCACATATGGCCATTTTACTCAAAAAGTTTTATTTCAAAAAGGCGGCTGCCATACCATATGGTGTGACAACCGCCTTCTATATGCATCAGTCCAACCGGACTGATGTGTTGACTCGCTTCATTTAATAATTATTCATAATCCTCATCCGGAATAGAATTCAGTAAAGCCTTAATGCTCAAGCTGATCTTCTTGGTCTCTGCGTTGAAATCAACGACCTTTGCATCTACGATCTGACCTAAAGATAATACATCTGAAGGCTTCTCAATGTGCTCTTTTGCGATCTGGGATACGTGCAGCAATGCATCGATACCAGTCTCTAACTCAACAAACGCGCCAAAATCTGTCATACGTGCAACTTTACCGGATACTACGTTGCCTACTGCATACTTCTCAGCAGCAGTTGCCCATGGCTTGGTCTCCGGGAACTTCAGTCTCAGTGCAATCTTGTTGCCATCAATACCCTTTACCAGAACCTTCAGCTTATCGCCGCTCTTATATACCTTCTTCGGATTCTCAACACGTCCCCAGGACATCTCGGAAATGTGAAGCAGACCATCTGCGCCGCCTAAGTCTACGAATGCACCAAAGTCAGTTACATTCTTTACAGTACCTTCTACAGTCTGACCAACCTCAAGTCTTGCAAACAGTTCTTCCTGCATTGCCTTCTTCTTTGCTACGATCAGCTGCTTGCAGTCACCAATGATTCTGCGCTTTCTTGGATTGAACTCGGTGATGACGAGTTCTTCTTCCTGACCAGCATACTTTTCCAGATTCTTCTCATAAGTATCGGAAACCAGACTTGCCGGAATGAATACTCTGGTATCATCGATCATGACACTCAGACCACCGGACAGAACCTGACTTACGGTTGCCTTCAAAACAGTGTTGTTGTTGAATGCATCCTCGATGACCTTGCTGGACTTCTCAGCCTGTAATCTTCTGTAAGACAGCTGTACCTGACCCTCACCGTCATTCACCTTCAGTACCTTGGCTTCTAATTCATCGCCAACGTGTACCAGATCGGTTAAAACTGCGCTGGAGTCCTTGGTGTACTCTGATCTGGTAATGATACCATCTGCCTTATAGCCGATGTTCAATACGATCGCATCTTCCTTCACATCAATAACTGTACCTTTTACGACATCCCCTGTGTTGATTGTCTTCAAAGAATCTCCTAATAACTCTTCGAAACTCATCTCTGACATACTGTTACTACCTCCTGAATAATGTTTCTTGGGGTGGAAGCCCCTGCTGTAATACCTACCTTTTTCATAGAAGTGAGCCAACCAGTGTCGAGACCATCTACCGTTTGTATATAGTAAGTATCCTTGCATTTCCCTCTGCAAATCTCGTACAGCTTCTGTGTATTGGAGCTGTTACGACCACCGATGACAATCATGGCATCCACCGTAGATGCAATTTGTGCTGCCTCTGCCTGTCGCTCGTGTGTTGCATTACAGATTGTATTTTCACATATGATATTATATAATACTTTTTTCAGAATTTCAATAATATTTATAAATTTTTGATAATGATACGTGGTCTGTGCCACCAAACAATATTCTTTCTCCGGATCCCACTGGTGCCGTTCCACATCTTCCGGCTGTTCAATCACCGTCACCGGCGTTTCACACCATCCAATGATGCCCTGCACCTCCGGATGCACCGGATTCCCGGCAATGATGATCTCTCGCCCTGCCCGGCTGCTTTCCTGTACCTTTTTGTGAATCTTCTTTACAAAAGGACAGGTGGCATCTACTACTGTCACGCCATTTCGTTCCAGCAGATCATAAATCCGTTTTGCCACTCCATGGGCCCGTATGATGACAATGCCCTCTTCAACGGCTGCCAGCTCCTCTTCTGTATTGATCACCTGCACCCCTTTGGATTTCAGATCCTCCACTACTTCTTCATTATGCACGATAGGACCAAATGTATAAATAGGCACACCCTGATTTTTCTCCAGCTGCTCATACACCTGCTCCACTGCCCGACTGACACCGAAGCAAAAACCGGCAGTCTTTGCCAATACTACTTCCAACTGATGTTTCCT
>ONWL01000270.1 GCA_900321525.1 uncultured Eubacteriales bacterium | reverse complement strand
ATGAAAGAGAGATCAATGAATGGTATTCATTCGGCACAATTCCCGGCGTACTGTATGTTAAACAAAAAGACGTAATCGGCGTTTATCCGTATTTTGGCACCGGACAGATGCTTCGGCTGTGCGTGGTTCCGGTCACGGAGAAACAGTTGGATTTACTGCGTCTGCTGTATGAGGAGTTACAGGAAATGGGTGCTTCCAATGTGCGGATGGCCAGGGAAGGCTATGTGATGGCCACCATTCCGGCCACAGTAGAGGATGCAGACATTCCGGCCATCGGATTCATTGCCCATGTAGATACATCTGATGCTGTCAGCGGCAAAGATGTGAAACCGCAGATCATAAAAAATTATGATGGTGGGAAGATAGTATTGAATGAAGCACTGGGTATGATTCTGAATCCGGAGGATTATCCTGTGATGCGCAATCACATTGGAGAGGATTTTATCGTCACAGATGGTACCACACTGCTTGGGGCAGATGACAAGGCAGGAGTGGCAGAGATCATGACAGCAGCAGAATATCTGCTGGCGCACCCGGAACTTCCTCATGGCACGGTGCAGATTGGATTTACACCGGATGAAGAAGTGGGCAGAGGAGTGGAGTTTTTTGACATAGAGGATTTTGGTGCGGACTTTGCCTATACCATTGACGGGGATGAAGTGGGCGACATCGAATATGAGAATTTCAATGCCTCCAACATGCGTGTGACCATTCGGGGCAAGAGCATCCATCCCGGTTCTGCTAAGGGACATATGATCAATTCCCTGCTGGTGGCCATGGAGTTTCAACAGATGCTGCCTCCGGCGGAAGATCCGGCTTACACGGAGGGGTATGAAGGCTTTTATCATCTGACGGATATGAAAGGCTCCTGTGAGAGTACGGTAATGGAGTATATTCTTCGAGACCATGACCGGGAAAAGCTGGCAGTCAAAAAAGAATTATTTGCACAGATTACAGCATTTCTGAATCATAAATATGGAGCAGGTACTGTGGCGTTTACAGAGCTTGGCAGTTACCGGAATATGAAGGAAAAGATACTGCCCCATATGCATTTGATTGACAATGCCTGTCAGGCAATGGAGCGTCTGGGCATTACGCCGATCATTCAGCCCATTAGAGGAGGTACAGATGGTGCCAATCTGTCCTGGAAAGGGCTGCCTTGTCCCAATCTTGGCACCGGCGGACAGAATTTCCATGGTTGTTATGAGTACATTACCGTACAGAATCTGGAAAAATGTACCGATGTCATTCTGGAAATCATCAAAGTATATGCAGAGAAGGGGACTGTACACACACGGAACAGTTAACCGAAACGTAACCGATTCCGCATCATGTGGGAATGCTCCTGCAGGTGCGGAATTCATTTCAATGAAGAAACGAGGATAACATGAGAAAACTGGCATTGTCAGATGAAATACTGCTGACCATTGAAAAGCCGGCAAGATATATTGGCAATGAAGTCAATGTAGTGGAAAAGGAGTTTGACGCAGTGGATGTGACTGTGGCAATGTGTTTTCCGGATGTTTATGAGATTGGTATGTCCCATCTGGGCATCCAGATTTTATACGATATGTTTAACCGCTGGGAAGATACCTATTGTGACAGAGTCTATTCCCCATGGGTGGATTTGGACAAAATCATGCGGGAACAAAATATTCCGTTATTCGCAGTCCAGTCCCAGCGTCCGGTCCGGGACTTTGATTTTCTGGGCATCACATTGCAATATGAGATGTGTTATACCAATGTATTGCAGGTCATTGATCTCAGCCACATTCCTCTGATTGCCACAGACCGGACAGAAGAAGATCCCATTGTCATGGGAGGTGGTCCCTGCGCTTACAATCCAGAGCCAATTGCTGCATTTTTTGATTTGTTTTACTTAGGAGAAGGGGAAACCCAATATCGTGCTTTGTTGGATTTGTACCAGAAAAACAGGGCAGCAGGGGGCAGCAGAGAGGACTTTTTATTACAGGCGGCCAATCTGCCGGGTATTTATGTGCCACGGTTTTATGAGGTGACCTATCATGAGGATGGTACCATTGCATCCTTTACCAGAACCAGAACCGATGTGCCAGAGCAGATTCGCAAAGAGATCGTGGTAGATGTGACCAATACCTATTATCCGGAAAAACCACTGGTGCCCTACATCAAAGCTACACAGGACAGAGTGGTACTGGAGATTCAGAGAGGCTGTATTAGAGGCTGTCGTTTCTGTCAGGCGGGTATGATTTATCGTCCGGTGCGGGAGCGTGATCTGGAATTCTTGAAGGAAACCGCCAAGAAGATGATTCAAAATACAGGGTACGAGGAGATTTCTTTAAGTTCCTTAAGTTCCAGTGATTACTCCCAGTTAGAGGGACTGGTGAATTTCCTGATTGAACATTTTGGAAAGAATGGGGTGAACATTTCTCTGCCCTCTCTTCGCATTGATGCCTTTTCGCTGGATGTGATGAGCAAGGTGAAGCTGTATTTTATGCTGGGACTTCCCACAGAGACAGAGGAGGACAGAAAGGCAATCGCATATCTTGCAGAGAAGATTGCCAGACGATATTATGAGATTCCAAAGGACAAGCGCAATGGCAAGGTACAGATAGTCATTAGTACTTCTTTCTTTATTCCGAAACCCTTTACGCCGTTTCAGTGGGCCCCCATGCTGCCCACCAAAGACTATCTGGGGTTGGCCAGAACGGTGAATACTACTGTCAAGGAGCAGTTAAACCGGAAGAGTATGACCTACAACTGGCATGAAGTGGACACTTCTACTTTAGAGGGTGTTTTTGCCAGAGGAGACAGAAAGGTGGCAGATGTGATTCTGACCGCTTACCGGAAAGGTTGTATCTACGATGCGTGGGGGGATCAGATGGATTACCAGAAATGGCTGGATTCCTTTGCGGAATGTGGTGTGGATATGGACTTTTATACCACACGTTCCCGTGAGGTATCGGAAATTTATGGGCGCGTGCCCTTGCGGGAGAAACCACACCCAATTGCAGGGAACGGTGTTCGGCCTGCGGTGCCATGCGGTTTGGAGGAGGTGTGTGCTATGAAAATTAGAATGCGTTTTGTGAAAACAGGCACACTTCGTTTCATCAGCCATCTGGATGTGATGCGGTATTTTCAGAAGGCCAATCACCGGGCTGGCATCAATATTGCCTATTCTGGTGGATACAGTCCCCACCAGATCTTATCCTTTGCCGCTCCCCTTGGATTGGGATTGACCAGTGAAGGAGAGTATGCAGATCTGGAAGTACACACGTCCAAATCTTCCGCACAGACCATTGCCGATCTGAATGCTGTGATGACAGAGGGCATGGTCATCACCGGATGGGTACGTGTGCCGGAGGATTGTAAGCCAGCCATGGCACAGACTGGGGCCTCTGATTATCTGGTGTATTTCCGCCCTGGATATGAACCGGAAGATCCGGAGGTATTTGTAAGACAGTTTCAGGCATTTCTGGCTCAGGAAACCATTGTGGTAGAGAAACAGACGAAAAAATCCACTGCGCTGGTAGATATCCGACCTATGATCTTACAGGCACAGGCGGAGGTGCGCTCTTTGCAGGAACATCCTTATCTGTGCAATACAGCAGAAGAACCCCAGTTATGTCTGTATCTGATGCTGACCACCGGCAGTGCCAGCAATCTGAAACCAGAGCTGGTGATGGACGCATTCATGCAGTTTGCAGACCGAACATTGCCACTCTATGCATTGCAGATTCACAGACTGGAATCCTATGCCAATCAGGGCACTGAGGAACAGCCGGAATATGTATCGCTGCTGGCGTTAGGAGAAGAAATTGACGAAACATATCTTGATACGAAAGAATCATAAAATCATCCATGCACTGTGGCAGGATAACAGAGTGATGGAACTGCAGGTAACTGACACCGATGCCCTTTCTTTGGTGGGGACCATCTGCATTGCCAAAGTGACCAAGGTGGTATCCA
>ONWL01000170.1 GCA_900321525.1 uncultured Eubacteriales bacterium | reverse complement strand
CTGGAACAGATTCAGACGAAGTGCGTTGGATACCACACAGAAACTAGACAAACTCATAGCCAGTGCACCAAACATGGGATTCAATGTCCAGCCAAAAATCGGAATCCACACACCTGCTGCCAACGGGATGCCGATCACATTATAAAAGAATGCCCAAAATAGGTTCTGGTGAATATTTCGCAGAGCGGCACGACTCAATCGGATTGCTGCCGGTACATCACTGAGTCTGCTCTTCATCAGCACCACATCTGCCGCATCAATGGCAATGTCTGTACCTGCACCGATGGCGATTCCCATATCTGCTCTGGTCAATGCCGGTGCATCGTTGATACCGTCTCCTACCATAGCAACCTTTCCCTGCTCCTTCAGACGGCGGATCACGCTTTCCTTTCCCTCCGGCAGTACACCGGCAATCACATGGTCTACACCGGCCTGTGCGCCGATTGCCTTTGCAGTTCGTTCATTGTCCCCGGTCAGCATCACCACACGAATGCCCATGTTTTGCAACTCTTTCACTGCCTGTGGACTGTCTTCCTTGATCACATCTGCCACCGCAATGATACCGGAGAGCACGCCGTTCTTTGCAAAAAACAGCGGTGTCTTTCCTTCTTCTGCCAGACCTTCTGCCTGTCTCTGCAGTTTCTCAGGTACAGTCACCTGACTACTGACAAATTTCATACTGCCTCCAAGCAGTGTACCATCTGCCACAGATGCCTGCAAGCCATTGCCCGGCAGTGCCTGGAAGTCGCTGATTTCTGTAAGGGAAAGCTTCTGTTCCTCCTGCTGTTCCATGATGGCCTTTGCCAGTGGATGCTCGCTACGCTGTTCCAGAGAGGCTGCTTCTGCAAGCAACTGGGCTTCACTGTATCCATTTGCCGGCAAAACATTCGTGACCTTTGGGGTTCCGCTTGTAATGGTACCGGTCTTATCCAATGCCACGATCTGCACTCTGCCTGCTTCCTCTAAAGATACTGCGGTCTTAAACAGGATTCCATGTTTCGCTCCCACTCCGTTGCCTACCATGATGGCAACCGGTGTGGCAAGTCCCAACGCACAGGGACAGCTGATGACCAGCACAGAAATACCTCTTGCCAGCGCATATCCCACTGTCTGTCCTGCAAGCAGCCATACCAGTGTGGTCACCACTGCAATGGCAATGACCACCGGTACAAACACGCCGGATACTTTATCTGCAATCTTGGCAATGGGTGCCTTGGTGGCAGCCGCATCACTGACCATTTTGATGATCTGAGAAAGTGTAGTATCTTCTCCTACTCTTGTGGCTTCACACTTGAGAAAGCCGGACTGGTTGATGGTAGCAGCAGATACCAGATCTCCCCGGGTCTTATCCACCGGAATACTTTCTCCTGTCAATGCAGCTTCATTGACGGCACTGCTGCCTTCTAAAATCCGCCCGTCTACCGGAATATTTTCTCCGGGACGCACCACAAACATGTCACCTTTTTGTACCTGCTCAATGGAAATGGTTTCTTCTGCTCCGTTTCGCAGGACCACTGCGGTCTTGGGTGCCAGTTTCATCAGGCTTTTCAGTGCATCGGTGGTCTTTCCTTTGGAACGTGCCTCAAGCATCTTCCCCACTGTAATCAGGGTCAAAATCATGGCCGCAGATTCAAAATAGAAATCCATCATGTATGCCATGACGGCTTCTGTATTGCCATCCACCTGTGCTCTGGTCATGGCAAACAGCACATACACACTCCACACAAAGGATGCCATAGACCCCATTGCCACAAGGGTATCCATGTTTGGAGAACGATGCCACAAACTCTTAAAACCGCTGATGAAAAACTTCTGGTTGATCACCATGACGATGGCTGCCAGAATCATCTGCACCAGTCCCATTGCCACATGATTGTCCCGAAACCATGCAGGCAGGGGCCAGTTCCACATCATATGCCCCATGGAAACATACATCAAAATCAACAAAAATCCCACGGATGCAATAAGCCTTCTCTTTAATATCGGCGTCTCCTGATCCTCTAAAGCAGATGCCTCTGTCAAAGCTCCTCCTGTCCGTTTTTCTGCTCCTTTTAAAGAAGCCCCATACCCCGCCTGCTCCACTGCGGAAATGATGACCTGCGGATCTACACTGCCTTCCACTCCCATAGAATTGGTCAACAAACTGACCGAACAGGACGTGACACCCGGCACCTTCGACACCGCCTTTTCCACTCTGGCAGAGCAGGAGGCACAGCTCATACCGGTTACATGATACTGCTCCATAAAAGTCCCCCTTTCATATCTGGTCACTCACCTCATCAGTTTCTGCAATAACACCATCAACTCGTCTACCACTTCTTCTTTGCCGTCCTGTATATCCCTTACCACACAGGAATGGATATGGGCAGACAGCAGTTCTCTATTAAATGCGTTGATTGCTGCATTTACTGCCGCTGACTGGGTCAGGATATCCGGGCAATAGGAATCTTTTTCCAGCATGCCCTTGATGCCTCGGATCTGACCTTCGATCCGGCTGAGACGATTGATCAGCTTTTTGCGCTGCTCCTCGGAACGTACTGTGGTTTTGCTCCCGCAATGTGGGCAGACTGCCTCTGTATCTGTGCTTTCTATCTGTTTCAAGTTCTCTATCTGTTCCATGCAGAGTCTCCTTTCGTCCAAAATACCCCCACCAGGTATTTTAATTGTATACCTGGTGGGGGTATTTGTCAAGTCACATGACAGATGATGTTTATGAGAATCTTTCTCAGAAAGAAGCCTGTGCCATCCGTTCCCAAAATGCGCTATAAAAATCCTCTGTCCCATAAGGAGCCAGATAAAACTGCTGTAACAGCTGCATATTGACTGTTTTGGCATAGGCACTGTCACAGCCTTCTGTCTGAATCCGGGACTGAATGCCAACAAGCATCTGATGCCACTCTAAAATGTATTGCTCATACCGTGGCAGCTGTGGAATGTCCAGCCATTTGCGGACTTTGATCTTGGAACGATTCTCCTGTTTACACTCATGGGTCTGCAAAATATACGCAAAGCCATCCTCTGTATAATATCGTCCCAAAGGAAACATCCGGCAGATACCAGGACGGTAAGGATGAATGGAACAGCGACCCTGTTCAGTTAAGAAATGACAGGCCTCATCCGGTCCCGACAGATTCAGATGAGGCAGAATGATTCCCTCTGATACAGAAAGCGTAACAACCTGTTCCTGCAACAACTGTTCCAAACGTTTCCCTGATCCCTGTGTCAACTGCCACACATCATATGGATCTAACTGGATGCTGTCCCCCATTCCCCGACAACAGGCAGAACAGCCCTGACAATCTTTACAATCTGCCTTCACCATATCATTGGCACTGTATAATCTGCCATCCGAAATCTCCTCTAACCGTACCTGTCGTTTCATCTATGCCTCCATCCTGAAACAGATTTGCCACATAGATCAATCCATATTCTGGATTGATCTATGTGTCCTCTGCTTCTGAAATTCTGTATTCATTTCTAAAAAAGAACCTTTGACATTCCATCTCCCCTTATATAGGATAGAGTATGGGAAAGACAGAATTTTTTGCTTTTCCTGATCTATCAAAATAACCGGCTTTGCCGGAATGGAGGATTACATATTTATGGAAGTCATATCATTACTCATGCGCCAAAATGTCATTATGTTTATTTACATGTTCATCGGCATCTTTCTTTATAAAAAGAAACTGTTGACCACTGCCGGCAGCGGTGACATTGGAAAATTACTACTCTACATCATCATGCCGGTTGCCATCCTCAAATCTTACTTACAGCAGTTTTCCATGGAACTTCTCGGTGCACTGGGTATCTCTTTTGTGGCATCCCTCATTGCCCTGCTTGTATCCATCCTGATTTCCAAACTGGCCTTTGGGAAGAAATACCCCATCGAACACTTTGGTGCCGCCTTTTCCAATGCTGGTTTCATCGGTATTCCCCTTGTTCAGATGACGCTGGGACAAGATGCAGTCTTTTATGTGGCTTCTTTTGTTGCCATCTTAAATATTCTCCAGTGGACTTATGGAGTATTTGTCATCACAGATGGGCAAAACCGGATTTCCATCCGCACCATCCTCACCAACCCAATCGTCATCTCCTTTGCAGCAGGGTTGCTGTT
>ONWL01000011.1 GCA_900321525.1 uncultured Eubacteriales bacterium | reverse complement strand
GTGGTGGTCGATTTTGGCAAATCCTAAGTTCTCATAGGGCAGATGTTTCAATTGTCCGGCGGCATCTTCGATGGAAATGGCGCCGGATTTCACATGGTGTAACAATTCATAAACGTCCATAAATACCTCGATTTTGTGAAAAAATGGTAACCATTCAGAAGTCCATCGTTTGCAAGGGCAATAAATGGCTACAAATTTGATAGATCAAAGCAACTGTTCAGTAGGGACATTTCGTCACTGAACAGTATGTATAAAGACAGTATAACACAGATAATGTAGAAACTCTATACGGAAATTCAGAAGATGACTTGACCTGCTATCACAAAAGCGTTACTATGATAGATAGTAAGTGAATGGGGACTGCATGAATTGCGAAACTATATCTGGAATTAGGCGAACTGCTGCACTATCCTGTGGTACCGGTGGGACAGGTCTGGTGGGGATACCACGGGGCACATCCGGAAGTGGAACTGTATTTTACAGATGACAGACATGCCAGCAAGGAAGGTTCCTTACTGGCAGCTTATACGATTTTTGAGACCATGATCGGAAAACAGGCAGACGCACCGAACCCGCTGGAGCAGGGAATCAGTGAAATTGCATGGACGATTTGTGGAGAAAAGAAATAACAGAATAAAACTTGACACATGACAAGTAAGATGATGCGGCAAAAAATCAGTGTCCATTTTGATGGTTTTATGATATACTGATAGTGACAGACTTTTGGACAACAGGATGGTCATTACAGTGACCTGTGGATTGACCATAAGATTTAGAGAAGGAGGCGCAGCATATGAAAAAGGTGCAGGAATGGAAAGACCAGAATCCCCAGATGGGAGTTGTATTGTTGATCATATTCGGATTTGCACTGCCGGTAGTGGCAGGCATTGCGATTTATAAAATTGTAAAAAAGATGAAGCACCATACAGGAGAAGTATTGGAAACAGTACAGATAGAAGATGAGATAGAAGATATGTCTGAACCAGAGAAGGTAGAGGAGTTTAAGGAAGTCGTAGCAGATGAAGACGATTTAACCTGAAAAATATAACAGGCGTTTTTGTTGGAACGATTTCTAAATGATTGGTGAGAGGGTATAGTTGGTTTCTGTAGAGACTGTTGGAGACAGTTTTCTACAGAAGCCTTTTTTGAGAATAAGAAAAATGAATTTGTCAAGGAAATTTGTCTATACTAGATAGGAAATAGTTGAGATGAGAAAACGATATATATTAGGTGCCGCCATCATGGGTTTATTGATTTTTTGTTCCGGTTGTGGCAGGGATTCGAAAAAAAGCAACGAAGAAGGCATTGCATATTATGAAGCAGAAAATTATACACAGGCATTGATTCGATTCAATCAGGCCATTACGCAAAAGGGAACGGTTGGGGAATATTACACCAACCGTGGTATGACCTATCTGATGATGGGCGCATATGATGATGCAGAGCGGGATTTTCAGTCTTCTCTTCAGCTGGATGGGGATACCATGCAGGTACACAGAGGGATGGGGATCCTTTATATGGCGAGAGAAGAGTATGAGGCTGCCATTGCAGAGTTTGATCAGGCGATTGCATTGACCGGCACGGCAGTAGGCAGTCTGGATTTTGATATCTTGCAGCATAAGGCAGATGCACAGGTTTTGATGAAGGATTACAACGGTGCAGTGGAGACTTACAGCACATTGATTCAATTAGAAGTAGCTACCAGTGAAAATTATATGCGACGAGGCATCTTGTATCTAAAAGGCGGCTCTGCTTATCTGCAATATGCCCTGGAAGATTTTGATTTTGCATTGGAAAAAGAAGAAAATGTGTATGAAGGCTATCAGGATATTTACGATATTTTGATGGATTATGGATACGAAACAGAGGCGGCTGCCTATGTGGAGCGTGCACTGGCATTGGATGCAGTGGCACCAGAAGATTATTTTGAAAAAGGGAAACTTTATTTTTCCATAAAAGAGTACGTATTGGCATCTCATCAGTTTGAGATCGCCGCAGCCCAGGGGATTTCACAGGCAGAATATTATCTGGCTTGCTGTGCGGAAAAGCAGGGTGATTATCAGACCGCAGAGGAGATTTATCAACGGCTGATGGTAGATCCTGCATTTCAGACCGCAGAAAGCTACAACCAGCTGGGGGCATGTATGGTGCAGGATGGACAGTATACAGAAGCAGAGATTCATTTTCAGGAGGCACTGGCACTGGATGATGGAACTATGGAGCCATACATTCTCTGGAATGAGGCCATCATGTATGAAAAGCAGGAGCGGTTTGAAGAAGCATATGAAGTGATGTTACGATATGGAGACAAATATACATTAGGGGCAAGGGAACGGAAAAAGTTGGCATATCTGCGTACCAGATGTTAGGATAGGATGGAGGATGCATGATCGAAATAGAAGAAGTAAAAGAGCGAGTGATATTGGTGGCGGTTTGTACCGGGGATGAAGCTTTTACGGCACATTCATTGGACGAGCTGGAAGATCTGGCAGAGACAGCCGGTGCCATTACGGTAGGCCGTCTGGTACAGAATTTAGACCATCCACAGTCTCAGGCATATCTTGGCAGTGGAAAACTGGCAGAACTGCGGGAACTGGTGGAGGAACTGGGTGCCACAGGAGTGATCTGTGATGATGAACTGACACCGGCACAGATGCGCAACATGGAAGACTGTCTGGAATGCAAGGTCATGGACAGGACGCTGGTGATTCTGGATATTTTCGCTGCCCATGCAGTGACCAGTGAGGGAAAGATTCAGGTGGAGTTGGCACAGCTGCGGTATCGCTCTACCAGACTGGTGGGACTGCGGAATTCTCTGTCCCGTCTGGGCGGTGGAATCGGTACCAGAGGTCCCGGTGAGAAGAAGTTAGAGATGGACAGACGACTGATTCACCAGAGAATCGGGCAGTTAAAAGCGGAACTGGAGCAGGTCAAACGGCACCGGGATACAGCCAGAAAGCAGCGGATGGGCACCGGCATACCGGTAGCGGCCATTGTGGGATATACCAATGCGGGAAAATCTACTCTGTTGAACCGTCTGACAGATGCGGGGGTACTGGAACAGGATCAGCTGTTTGCCACATTAGATCCCACCACCCGTCTGTACACGTTACAGGAGGGCGATAAGATTTTGCTGACAGATACGGTGGGTTTTATCAACAAACTGCCCCATCATCTGGTGGATGCATTTCGCTCTACCTTAGAGGAAGCCAAATATGCAGATATCATCCTGCATGTGGTAGATGCCTCTGATCCCATGATGGACATGCACATGCATGTGGTGTATCAGACCTTACAGGAACTGGGGGTAGAAGATAAGATTTATATTACATTGTTTAACAAGCAGGATCGGGTAGAAGGAACAGTCATCACAAAGGATTTCAAGGCAGATCATACCTTGTCTGTTTCTGCTCTGACCGGACAGGGACTGGATCAACTGGATGGACTTCTGACACAGATTTTACGAAGCAGAAAAATTTATGTAGAGCAGGTGGTGCCATATGCCCAGGCTGGTAAGATTCAGCTGTTGCGAAAGGTAGGACAGCTGCTTTTTGAGGAGTATACAGAAGAAGGTATTGCAGTAAAAGGCTATCTGCCGGTAGAGTATTTTAATGAGTTTATGAGTTAGGAGGGAATGTCATGGCGGAAGCCAAAAAAACGACACGAGCAAAAAAGAGTTCCTCCGGTGCAACTTCTGGAAAACGGACTACTTCGGGCACAAAGGGCAGAAGCAGTGCGAAACAGTCCCAAACAGCAAAAAAAACAACTGCATCCAAAAAACAACCTGCCAGACAGCAGACAAAGACCGCTGTATATGATTTCCCCATTGCCAGAGAGATTGCGGTGCTGGTATGCATTGCATTGGCAGTGATTTTGTTTATCAGTAGTTTTGACAGCATAGACAGCGATCTGGGATGGCTGAAACAGTTGAATTTCGGATTGTTTGGCTGGCTTGGATATGCATCGGCACTGGTATTGATTTTTCTCACGCTATTTATCGCAGCAAATCTGGATCACTTTGGGAAGAAACCCAAGATCAAATGTGCCGGCGTGGTATTGCTGACAGTGGCATGCTGTGCCTTACTGCAGGATATCCAGATCGTTAGATTTGATTATACCGTATCCCCACAGGGATATTTTACATACGGATATGAACATGGTGGCGGCGGCATGATCGGCGGTATGGTCATGCGGTTGTTTTACCCGTTGTTAGGACAGATTGGTTCTGGTGTACTGTTGTTCTTCCTGATTTTGATTGGGTTGATGATCGTGACAGAAGTTTCCATGCAGGACGTGGCAAAGTGGATCAGGAGATCCTATGAGACCCATCAGGAACGGCAGCTGCTGCGCAGAGAGCAAGAAGCCCAGTATGTGGAGGAATTGCAGCTGCGGCGTCAGGCAGAGCAGGAAGCCAGAGAGAAAAGGGAAGTCGAGAAGAAGACCACTCGTGTGGCAAATGTAGATCTGAAGAAAGAAGAGCAGGAGTACCGCAGGCAGCAGCTGAATAAAAAAGGAGAGATTGGTGTGCCTTCTTTCCTTTCCTCTAAATGGGTAGCTTCAAAGGAAAAACTTGCATCAAAGGCAGAGGCTGAGGAGCAGAAAGCATCTGAAGAAACAGCAAAAACAAAACCAGTGGAGCAGCCTGAACAGGAAGCATCTATTGACCAGGGAGAAGCATCTGTTGTGGATGAAAATCGCAAAAACAGCTTTTATGAGTGGGTTTTACAGAGGCGAAAAGAACAGCAGGCACAGGAGACAATCGAAGCTGATTTGGAAGAGGAAGTGGTGGAGATAGCAGAGGGGGAGCTGGATACCGATCAGGTGGTACAAGCAAGGGCAAATGGCGGTACTCGGAAAAGAGGCGGTATCCGAAAGCAGACAACCCCTGCACCGGAAGGAGATTTTGTTCAGTCTAAAATGGATATTCCTAAAACAAAGGATGCAGATTCGGTGGAAGAACTGGATACACTTCCTTGGAAAGCGGAAGCGGTGCAACAGAAGCCAACAGCAGGTATATCAGGAGAAGTGGAACTGGAAGACTTGTTTGGGGAAAATACAGAAGAATATGATGCATATCAGGATTTTCCGGAACAGACAGGAGATAAGTACAGCAATACGGCAAATGCATCTGTAGGGGATGCTCAGAACAGCACCATTGTGGTAGAAACTGCTGGTGGCAAGAAAATCGTGGTAGAACGTGACACCAATATCGCACCGGTGAAGAAGCGTACCATTGCTTATACCGGGCCGGGTGCTACCACAGAAAAGGATACAAAGACTGGTTATGAACCTTCAAAGCCTGCCAAACCATCCAAACCGTATGTGGCACCTTCTTTGAAACTTCTGAAAAAGACGGAAGCAGGGATGCAGGAAAAGAACCGGGATATGGAACTGGCAGAGACAGCAGCTTTACTGGAGCAGACATTTAAGGATTTTGGAGTAGGTGTAGAAGTCACCGATTACAGCTGTGGTCCCACTGTCACTCGTTATGAGCTGACACCTGCGCAGGGGGTAAAGGTCAGCCGTATCACAGCTTTGACCGATGATGTGAAATTAAAGCTGGCGGCCACCGACATTCGTATCGAAGCACCGATTCCGGGCAAATCCGCAGTGGGCATTGAGGTGCCCAATAAAGAAAACAGTACCGTATTGTTGGGAGATTTGATTGGCAACAGTGCCTTTCAGAAACATCCCTCTAAGATTGCATTTGCGGTAGGAAAGGACATTGGTGGAAAAGTCATTGTCTTTGACATTGCCAGAATGCCCCACTTGCTCATTGCAGGTGCCACCGGTTCCGGTAAGTCTGTTTGTATCAATACGTTGATCATCAGTATTCTGTACAAGGCCAATCCAGATGAAGTGAAGCTGATCATGATTGACCCAAAGGTAGTGGAACTGAGTGTATACAATGGTATTCCCCATCTGGCCAAACCGGTGGTGACAGATGCCAGAAAAGCATCCAGTGTGCTGAACTGGGCAGTGGCAGAGATGACCAGACGATATCACAAGTTTGCAGAGACCAATACGAGAGACATTGCAGGTTATAATCGACACGTTATGGCAGATGAAAGTTTATCGGAAGAGGAAAAGAAATCTGCAAAGCTGCCTCAGATGGTCATTATTGTAGACGAGTTGGCAGATTTGATGATGGTGGCGCCAAATGAGGTGGAAGATGCCATCTGCCGTTTGGCACAGATGGCAAGAGCAGCCGGCATTCATCTGGTACTGGCAACTCAGCGTCCCAGTGTGAATGTGATCACCGGTCTGATCAAAGCCAATGTTCCCTCCAGAATTGCATTTTCTGTATCTTCCGGTGTGGATTCCCGAACCATCATTGATATGGTAGGTGCAGAAAAACTGCTTGGAAAAGGCGACATGCTGTTTTATCCGTTTGGTTATAATAAACCGGTCCGTGTGCAGGGGGCGTTTGTGTCTGATCAGGAAGTGACTTCTATTGTAGAGGCACTGACCAAAGACAATGATGTGTATGTATCTGCCACAGAGGTAGAAGAGGATCTGGATTTTGAACTGGATGGGGAAGCCCAGGCAGAATTGGATCTGGATGAGTATTTTGTGAAAGCCGGATTGTTCCTGATCGAAAAGGACAAAGGTTCTATTGGTCTGTTACAGAGAATGTTCCGTATTGGTTTTAATCGTGCGGCACGTATCATGGATCAGTTGGCACAGTATGGTGTCGTAGGAGAAGAGGAAGGCACAAAACCTCGTCAGATTCTCATGACAAAAGAACAGTTTGAGACACTGGTGTCAGAGAATGGAATTTCATAATAAAAAATTGTGAAACTGTGACATCCAATGCTTTTCATCCATATTTTTTTGTGAAATATAGAAGAAAATAGATTTTTTCTCAAAAATATTCTTCCTTTTTTACGAAAAACAGGTATACTGAACATGGAACAAAAGTTTTGTTTCATAGTGAGATACAGATGAGTATTTACTTAGAAGACGAATGTCTGAGATACCAGAAAGGATAATTGAATTATGAAGACAGATATTGAAATTGCACAGGAAGCAGAGTTGATGCATATTCGTGACGTGGTAGCTCCTTTTGGAATTACAGAAGATGATTTGGAGTTATATGGCAAATATAAGGCAAAGACTGCTGATGGCCTGTGGAATCAGGTCAAAGACAGACCAGATGGAAAGCTGGTTTTGGTCACTGCCATCAATCCCACTCCTGCAGGAGAAGGGAAAACAACGATTAGCATTGGTTTGGCTCAGGCATTGAACAAGTTAGGAAAGAAGACCATTGCAGCACTCCGGGAGCCGTCTCTTGGTCCATGCTTTGGCATCAAGGGTGGTGCGGCTGGCGGTGGATATGCGCAGGTGGTGCCCATGGAGGATCTGAATCTGCATTTTACAGGAGATTTTCATGCCATTACCTCTGCCAACAATCTGTTGGCAGCTTTACTGGACAATCATATTCAGCAGGGCAATGAACTGGGCATTGACACCAGACAGATCACATGGAAGCGTTGTCTGGATATGAACGATCGTGTGTTGCGTAATATTGTGGTAGGACTGGGCAGCAAGACAGATGGTGTGGTAAGAGAAGACCACTTTGTCATTACCGTGGCCTCTGAGATCATGGCGATTCTTTGTCTGAGTAATGATATGGCAGATTTGAAGGAACGTCTGAGCCGTATCATCGTAGGGTACAATTATGCAGGAGAGCCTGTGACCGCAGGGGATCTGAAGGCAGTAGGCGCCATGGCGGCACTTTTAAAAGATGCCATTAAACCGAACATCATCCAGACATTGGAGCATACACCGGCCATCGTACATGGCGGTCCTTTTGCTAATATTGCACATGGCTGTAACTCTGTACAGGCAACCAAGATGGCACTGAAATTATCTGATATTACAATTACAGAAGCTGGTTTTGGTGCAGATTTAGGTGCAGAGAAGTTTTTGGATATTAAATGTCGTAAGTCCGGACTGAAGCCGGATGCAGTGGTATTGGTTGCCACTGTAAAAGCGCTGAAATACAATGGTGGTGTGCCAAAGAGTGAGTTAGGCACTGAAAATCTGGAAGCGCTGGCAAAGGGTATTGTCAATCTGGAGAAGCACATTGAGAACTTACAGAAGTTTGGAGTGCCGGTAGTGGTGACATTGAATTCTTTTGTAACCGATACTGAAGCAGAGTACGCCTTCATCCGTGATTTCTGTGAGCAGAGAGGCTGTGAATTTGCACTGGCAGAAGTATGGGCAAAAGGCGGCGAAGGCGGTCTGGCACTTGCAGAAACAGTGTTGAAGACATTGGAGACAAAGGAAAGCAACTACCATCCGCTGTATGAGCTGGATCTGCCGTTAAAGGATAAGATTCATACCATCGCCACAGAGATTTACGGCGCAGACGGTGTAACCTATGCCCCGGCAGCGGAAAAGATGCTGAAACAGTTAGAGAATCAGGGATTTGGCGATCTGCCAATTTGTATGGCAAAGAACCAGTATTCTCTTTCCGATGACCAGACCAAGCTTGGTCGTCCAACTGGCTTCACCATCAATGTACGGGATGTATATGTGAGCGCAGGCGCAGGGTTTGTGGTTGTGCTGACCGGCAACATTATGACCATGCCGGGCTTAGGAAAGACACCGGCAGCATATGGCATTGATGTCAACGAAGAGGGAAAAATTACAGGTTTATTCTAAATAAAAGGGAGGCAGAAGACAGGCGGCCGGCAATTGATGCAGTGCTGCTGCTTCTGCTTTTCTTTTTGTGTGACAGAGTCATTCCGTCATCAACAAGTGAGATCTTGCGGGAAAGAAAAGGCACTGCATATACAGTCGCACAGAGTTTTTAAAAATATTACTGTATATTTAGTTTTTATAATCACCTACTGGGGTGAAGAAGGAGGTATTGATGAACATATTGGTTACAGGCGCAGACAGAGGATTGGGACATGGTATGGTGAAATTGCTCCTGGAACAGGGGCATCATGTAATCGCCGGAGAGTTTCATCCGGCATGGAGTCAGCTATCACCGCTTTTAGAGCAGTATCCGGACAAACTGATGATCGTACCTATGGATGTGAGCAGTGAGGACAGTGTAAAAGCAGCAAGAAAACAGGTGGAACAACAATATGCGGTGTTGGATATGCTGATCAGCAATGCAGGGATTCACAGCTTGTCACAGGATATGCAGACAGATTATCAAAAGATGCTGCAAATGTATGATATCAATGCAGTGGGACCGGTACGTGTGGTGGAAGCATTTTATGACCTGATGGCAGATAGTGCCAGAAAAGAGATTCTGTTTGTTTCTTCGGAAGCAGGTAGCATTTCTGGTTCTGAACGAACAGGTGAGTATGGATATTGTATGTCCAAAGCAGCTTTAAATATGTATGTGAAAAATTTATATAATAGATTGCGTCCGGAAGGATATGATATTCGTTTGTATTATCCAGGCTGGATCAGAAGTTATATGGCAGGGCAGCTGGCAACAGAAGGAGAATTAACCATTGCAGAAGGAGCCGCTTTTGCTGTGGAGTATGCGCTGCAAGAGCCACAGGAAGAATTGCACATGATTGGATTTGACGGCAAGCAGTGGATGTGGTAGGCAGGTCATAGGTAATAGGAAAGGATAAAAAGATGAGGATATTAGTCCATGGAGACAGAACAGATGTGTTATGGCATCCTCTTTCCGGATTGCAGCCATGGATTTCTGCCTTAAAAGAGGCAGGACACCAGGTGGTGGTGACAGAGGATTATCCGGAAGTGACGCTGGAGTGGCTGGGCAGTTTTGATGTGTGTGTCAATTATATAGACAACTGGGAGCATCGTGGCAGCAAAGAGGCAGAACAGGTATTTTGCCAGTATCTGGAACAAGGAGGTAGAATGCTGACCATTCACACAGGTATCATTTTGCCGGGAGCAGAACAATTGTTAGATATACATGGTGCGGAGTTTCATCACCACCCAGAGGCGGAAGAAATTACATTTTGTCCGGGACAGGAGCATGTGGAAGGACAGGAACTCCTGTTAGAAGAAGTACAGCCATTTTCATTGGTGGAAGAACCCTACATGTTTACCATGCGCAAAGAGGGCAAGCAGATCTATTTTTGGTATACATACAGACAGGAGTGGTATCCGGCTGCATGGACGGTGAAAGTAGGGACTGGAAAGTTGGTTTATATTGCGCCGGGCCACAATGAAGCAGTCTGCGGACATTCCATGATACAACGTATGTATGACAATGCACTGGCATATTTGCAAGTCTGACAGGTATTTTTCTGCCCGCCTTTCATACAATGAGATGAGTAGACAATTGTCTAAATGAGAACATGTGGGTGGTGGATGGATGCAGTTAAGAGAGCTGATGGAAGGCATTTCATACAGACGATTGCAGGGAGAAGAAGAACAGGAGATCAGTGGAATCACAGAGCAGTCTGGACAGGTACAGGCTGGGATGTTGTTTTGCTGTCTCAAAGGACATCATACAGACGGACATGAGTTGGCAGTGCAGGCAGCAAAACAGGGAGCTGTGGCGTTGTTGGTAGAAAAGCCGTTGTCAGACGTATTACCGGGTGTGGTCATTTTGCAGGTGCAGGATACACGGAAGGTATGGGGACGTGTGGCAGCGGCTTTTTATGGACATCCGGCGAACAAGATGAATCTGATTGGTGTGACTGGTACCAAAGGGAAAACCAGCGTCACCTATATGATACAGCAGATGTTACAGACTATGGGAATGCTTTGTGGGATCATTGGAACCAATGGTGCTTTTTATGAAGGGCAGTCGTGGGAAGTACAGCATACCACACCGTCTCCGGTTCGATTGCAGCAGATTTTATATGAAATGGAAAAGGCAGGGTGTGAAGTGGTGGTCATGGAAGTGTCTTCTATTGGGTTAAAAGAAGGCAGACTGCAAGGCATGATCTTTGATTATGGTATCTTTACCAATTTTGCACCGGATCATATCGGTGGAATGGAGCATGCTTCTCTGGAAGAATACTTTTATTGGAAAAAGCAGTTGTTCTGGCAATGCAAGTGTGGCATTCTCAATGAAGCAGAGCCTATGGCAAGAAAACTATACCAAGAAGCTTTGGAAGAAGGGGAAGGGACAGAGAAAACAGAACAAATCAGTACAGTTTCTCATATGGAGGAAGGAAAGTATGTACCGGATGACTGGATTTGGTATGAAGTGCATACAGAGGAAAACCAGGAACAACCACAGGCAACCTGGATGGCAAAAAATAACCAATATGATGGATTTGCCATTCGACCTATTTATGATTCTTTTGGGATTGGGACTTCTTTTACAGTAGCGGTACCGGAAGGAGGAAAAGCACAGGTCAACCTGCCATTGCCCGGTACTTTCAATGTGGCAAATGCATTGTGCGCCATTGCCTGTGCTTGGGAGTGTTGGAAGGATATGCAGAAAAGAATCAGGCAAGATGGTGTCTGGGAGAAACACATGCAGCAAGAAAGCAGAGACTGTATATCGAATTGGCAAGGAGAGGTATATCTGGAACAGATGGTTCATGCATTAAAAGACGTGCAGATTCCGGGCAGAATGGAGCTGGCAGGCACATGGAATGGTGCCACAATCCTCGTGGACTATGCTCACAATGCTTCCGGGCTGGAGCAGGCACTGATGGCACTGAGACAGTATGTCAAAGGACGAATCATTTGTGTGTTTGGATGTGGCGGAAACCGTTCCAGACTGAGGCGCAGTCAGATGGGGGAGGTCAGTGACCGTCTGGCAGACTGGACCATTCTGACCGAAGACAATTCCAGAGAAGAAGCGGTGGAGGAGATCATTGCAGACATTGTTCAGGGGATGCAGCATCTGGAGCGGTGTCAGATCATTCCAGACCGGGCAGAAGCCATCGGTGCCGCCATGACTATGGCAAAACCGGGAGATGTGGTGCTGATTGCCGGAAAGGGGCATGAGGCATATCAGGAACGAAAGGGAGTACGAACCCATTTTTCCGATCAGGAGACAGTGGGTACATGGATGCAATTCCATGTATCTGCGGAAGAAAAATCCGGCGGTGGACGAACGGAAGATCCGGTGTTATAATAGGAGGGAAAACGGTCTGTGCAGAAGCGTCGCAGACAGGGAACTATCCTGATGAAGATACGCTTCGGAATGGAGTAGAACAGTGAAACAGATTACAGTAGGGGATATTGTGGCGGCAGTAAAGGGAACCCTTTTATGTGGCGATGCCAGTCAGCAGATCGAGCATATTTGCATTGATTCCCGTGTCAGTCAGGGAAATGATATATTTGTTCCAATCATTGGAGAGAAAGTAGATGCCCACCGGTTTATTGCACAGGCATTGGGAAATGGCTGTGTGGCCACATTGACCAGTGAACACACAGAGGCATCCGGCGAAAAAGCATGGATTCAGGTGGAAGATACTATAGAAGCTTTGCATGACATCGGCAGACTGTGCCGCAGCAGAGTGACCATTCCAGCAGTAGGGGTCACTGGAAGTGTAGGCAAGACCACCACCAGAGAGATGATTGCCATGGCGTTGTCTGCACAGAAGCGCATTTATAAGACAGGAAAAAATTATAACAGCAGTGTAGGACTGCCCATTACATTGTCCGAAATGAGCAATGACTATGATATGGCAGTGTTGGAACTGGGAATGAACGTACCAGGCGAACTGGGCACCATCAGCCGGATCGCACAGATTTCCATGGCAGTGGTCACCAATATTGGTGTGGCACATATGGAATTTTACGGCAGCAGAGAAAAGCTTTGCGAAGAAAAGCTGACCATTACCACCGGATTGCAGGAGGGCGGCATTGTATTTTTAAATGGAGATGACGAACTGCTTATGCGGTATCGGGATACCGTTCCATTCCCGGTGCTCACATATGGAACCGGTGTACAGTGTGACTACCGGGCAGAGGACATTCATATGGAAGAAGGGCATTATTGCTTTACACTGATCCATGGAGCCACCAGACAACCGGTGAAACTGTCAGTATTGGGAATCCATAACATCGGAAACGCCTGTGCGGCTTTGGCAGTGGCAGACCAGTGTGGGGTGGATCTGGATGCGGCAGCGGCAGCACTGTATGCATTTACCGGATTTGCCAACCGTCTAGAACGGTTTGAAAAAGATGGATTGCTGGTCATCGACGATACATACAATGCAAGCCCGGATTCCATGAAAGCGGGACTGGACGTATTGGCAGGTATAGAAAATACCGGACGGAAGATTGCCGTACTGGGGGATATGTTTGAGCTTGGAAGTGAATCCCCTGTTTACCATTATCAGGTGGGAACCCATGCAGCCACATTGCAGATTGACGAGATGGTATTGGTGGGCACATTGGCAAAAGAAATCGGTCGTGCCATGAAAGAAGCAGGCTCTGTATGCACCATTCAATACTTTGCAGAACGGGCAGATGCGGCAAAATATTTAAAAGAAACCGCAAAACAAGAGGATGTGATCTATATTAAAGCATCCAATGGCATGAAGTTGAAAGAAATTACGGCAGAGTTGATGAAGTAATTGTGGATGAAAGGCGTACGGTGTCATAGTTTCGCAATGATCTATAGATTGCAGAGAACAGAAAGGAGGAGCAGAATGCGGTATGCCAATGTGATTGTCGATATTTCAGCAGGACAGTTGGATCGGTATTTTCAGTATCGGATTCCTCCTTCTCTGGTTTCTCAGGTGCAGATTGGGACACCGGTGTATGTTCCTTTTGGCCGAGGTAACCGCCGCACGAGAGGATACATTGTAGAACTCACAGACAGGCAGGAGTATGAAGGCAGTGAGATGAAGGAGCTGTCAGAGGTCATCCAGACAGAAGTGGCAGTGGAAGACCAGCTGGTACAGCTGGCGGTGTGGATGAAACAGCGGTATGGTTCCACTCTGAATCAATGTCTGAAAACGGTCATGCCGGTGAAGGAAAAAGTACGGACAGTAAAAAAGCGGTTTTACGAGCTAAGTCCTGACCAATTGCTGGTAGAGCAGGTACTGGAACAGGCGAGAAAACGCAGCAATAGCCAGGGGCGTGTCCGGGTACTGGAAGCGTTACAGATGCAGGATCACCAGTCAGAGGAACAGCTGCTCCAAAGTCAGCAGGTGGGAAAAAGCGTGTTAAAGGGGCTGGTGGCAACAGGTGTCATTCGGGAAGTATGTACCCAATCTTTTCGTACCCCTTCTGTGTTACAGGGAGAGGGGGCAAAGCCAGTCCGGTTAAATGACCAGCAGAAACTGGTGGTGGAAGAGATCACAGCCCGGATGGACAGACCTGTGGATCAGCCAAAGAAACCATGTCTCATTCATGGTATTACCGGCAGCGGCAAGACGGAAGTCTATATGGAATTGATTGCGCATGTGCTGGCACAGGGCAGGCAGGCTATTGTGTTGATTCCGGAAATTGCCCTGACTTACCAGACGGTGATGCGGTTTTACAGACGGTTTGGAGATCAGGTGGCGACCATTCATTCCAGATTGTCTGCCGGAGAACGGTTTGATCAGTTTGAGCGGGCACGTCAGGGGTTGGCAAGTGTGATGATTGGACCCAGGTCTGCCTTATTTACGCCCTTTCCTGATCTGGGCTTGATTGTCATAGATGAAGAGCATGAATCTGCCTATAAAAGTGAGACCATGCCCCGGTATCATGCCAGAGAGGTGGCGGTCAAACGGGCAGAGATGGCGCAGGCCATGCTGGTGCTTGGCTCGGCAACTCCTTCTATGGAGTCCTACCATCGTGCCATATCAGGCACCTATGAGCTGTATTGTCTTACCAGACGGGCCAGCAAGGACAGTATCCTGGCCACCACTCATGTGGTGGATATGCGAAAAGAATTAGAGGAGGGCAATCGTTCTATTTTCAGTGGCACATTGCAGACTTTGATGGAGGACAGGCTGGCAAGGAAAGAACAGATTTTGTTGTTTCTGAACCGGAGAGGATACAATAGTGTGGTATCCTGCCGTTCCTGTGGGGAACCCATACAGTGTCCCCATTGCGATGTGGCATTGACTGCCCATATTGGCTGGCGGTTAACCTGTCACTATTGCGGGTATTCCATTCCCATGCCAAAAAGTTGTCCTGCATGCGGCTCTCCTTATATTTCCGGTTTCGGATTGGGAACAGAGAAAGTACAGATACTTGTAGAAAAGCAGTTTCCGGGCGTGCGGACACTGCGGATGGATATGGACACCACTTCCAGAAAGGAAGGACATCAGGATATACTATCCCGGTTTGGGGCAGGAGAAGCAGACATTCTCATAGGGACCCAGATGATCGTCAAGGGACATGATTTTCCCAATGTGACGTTGATGGGAATTTTGGCAGCGGATATGTCACTTCATTCTTCTAACTATATGGCTTCTGAACGGACTTTTCAGCTGTTGACACAGGCAGCAGGCCGGGCAGG